>CAKZUS010000368.1 GCA_937921805.1 uncultured Granulosicoccaceae bacterium | reverse complement strand
AACATGAGCTTCACCGCTTCATATCCAACCAAGCTGGTCTGCTCGGCTGGCTTGGCCAAAACCGTATTGCCAGCCGCCAAAGCGGCCGCGATTTGCCCAATAAAGATCGCCAGAGGGAAGTTCCACGGGGAAATACAGGTGAACACGCCGCGCGCCGGGTGGGCGAGATACGGTGCGCGGGCAGCGTAGTAGCGCAAAAAATCGACCGCTTCGCGCAGCTCTGACACGGAATCTAGGGCAGTTTTTCCGGCCTCGCGCGTCAAGAGCGCGAACAACTCCCCGTGCTGCGCCTCGTAGAGTTCAGCCGCGCGGCGGAGCACTTGCGCCCGTTCGTCGACACTGGCCCCCCAGGGCTGGGCGCCCTGTTTGGCAAGCGCGACCTGATCCAAACTTGCCATCGTCAGATGGCCGACGAGCTCATCGGGCTGGGCGGGGTTGAACACAGGCGCGGCTTGTCGTGACTCGCTGGGGAGGGCGAGCAGCGCGCTAGCCTGCCAGGTCGTTGTTTTCCACGGCGCGCGCGCCTGGTCAAACGCGATCCAGCCGCTGGGCTCGTAGAGGTCCCAGCCGCGAGAGTTGCGCCGCTCGGGGGCGTACAGCTCGCTTGGGGCGGGCAGACTCCGCCGCGGAGTGTGTCCAGCAGTGTGTGTAAAAGGGTTGGCCGCGACGTCTTCGGGCGCGATATGGGCATCGACGATTTGATGCACAAACGACGAGTTGGCGCCGTTTTCTAGCAGGCGCCGCACAAGATAGGCCAGCAAGTCCCGGTGTGTGCCCACGGGGGCGTATACGCGACAAGGCATCGCGCTGTGCTGGGCCACCATGGCGTGCAAAGCCTCGCCCATGCCGTGCAGGCGTTGTAGCTCAAAGCCCTGATTGTCGCCTGCTAGCTCCATGACGCAGGCGAGGGTATGGGCATTGTGGGTGGCGAACTGCGGATAGATGCGCTCGCGGCGTGATAGCAGCTTCTCTGCGCAGCGCAGATAGGCCTGATCCGTGTCGCTTTTGCTGGTATACACAGGGTAGTGCGGAAGCCCTTCGACTTGGGCGCGCTTGATCTCGCGGTCCCAGTAGGCGCCTTTGACCAAGCGCAGCATCACGCGACGCTGTAGGCGCTCAGCGAGGGCGTCGAACCAGTCGATCATGGCCTCTGCGCGCTGACCATACGCCTGCACCACGATGCCAAAGCCCTCCCAATCGGCCAATGACGGATGGCTGAGTACCGCCTCGATAACGGCTTGCGATAGCTCTAAGCGTTCGGCTTCTTCGGCATCAATATTCAAGCCCATATGGCCCGCTTTGGCCGCTTGGGCCAGCGCCAAAACGCGCGGAACCAGCTCGTCCATTACCCGCTGGCGCTGCAATGTTTCATAGCGAGGATGCAGAGCGGAGAGCTTTATCGAAATGCCCGGATTGTCGGTAATGGAGCCGTTGCAATGCGTGGCAATTTCCGCAATCGCCGCGTGGTACGCCTGCAGGTAGCCGTCGGCATCAGCAGCAGTCATGGCAGCTTCGCCGAGCATGTCAAACGAATAGCGATACGCACTACTACAGCGCGCGATGGCTTGTTGAATGTCTTCACCCAGGACAAACTGCGCGCCCATTTGCGCCATGGCTTGCTGTACTGCTACGCGAATCAGCGGTTCGCCCAGGCGTTGAGCCAGTCGCGACAGCAGGGGCACGACGCTATCGTCATCCAACACCCTGCCAGTGAGCATCAGCGCCCAAGTGGAGGCGTTGACCAAGTGCGAGCCAGACTGGCCGAGGTGTTTTGCCCAGCGCGATGGGGCAATTTTGTCTTTGATTAATGCATCAATAGTCGGAGCGTCTGGGACGCGCAGCATCGCCTCTGCCAAACACATCAAGGCCACGCCTTCGTCGCTAGATAGCCCGTATTCCGCTAAAAAAGCCTCAATCAGACTGTTGTCGTCCTGCTCGCGCAGGGTGCGCACCCACTGTGCGGCGGTGTGGCTAGCCTGTTGGCTGGCTGCGAGAAGACGGGGCGAAGCGATGGGGGAGTGATGCATCATGTGAAGCCTCATTGTCAGTGCCACTAGTGTAGGCTCGACGCGCGCTGAGCTGAGCACTAAAAACAGGTGAAATGATAGGAAATAAAACTATAATTTGATTTGTAACGAGTCAAAAAAACTTCAAAAATGCACGAAAATAGCGAACTAGATCGATACGATGAAGCGATAGTAGAGATTCTGAGCCGCGAAGGGCGTCTCTCAGTGTCAGCGCTATCGCAACGCGTCGCCTTGTCCAAGACACCGTGTCAGCAACGCCTGAAGCGCCTGCAAGCAACGGGCGTGATTCGCGGGTTTCGCGCCGTACTCGATCCGGCAAAAATGCATCGAGAGCAGGTCGCATTTGTCGAGGTCAAACTCAGCGATACCAGCGAAGCGGCGCTGTCGGCTTTTAATGCTGCGGTGCACACTATCACCGAAGTGGAGCAGTGCCACATGATCGCCGGAGCCTTCGACTATCTGCTCAAAGTGCGCAGCCGCGATATCAAGGCCTATCGGCAAGTACTCGGAGAGAGCATCTCAACCCTGCCTTTTGTTGCGAGCACCTCTACGCATATTTCTATGCAGGCAGTGAAAGACGAAGCTTTGTAAGGGCTTTTGCGCTACGGCACGGAACTTGACAGCCAGCACTCCTAAAAACCAACCCATTTGAGGACCACTATGAAACCAGACCATATGCCCAGTGCAGTCCCT
>CAKZUS010000367.1 GCA_937921805.1 uncultured Granulosicoccaceae bacterium | reverse complement strand
CTGCTGGAGAAACTCCTGCGCGACTTCAACGGCGCGGTGATTCTCATCACTCACGACCGGGCCTTTCTACGCCGAGTCGCAACCCGCATCATTGAGTTAGACCGAGGCCAGCTACGCTCCTACCCTGGCGACTATGACAATTACCTACGTCGCCGCGCTGAGCGCCTGCACGCCGAATCGCTGGCCAACACGGCGCAAGACCGCAAGCTGGCCGAGGAAGAAGTGTGGATTCGCCAGGGCATTAAAGCCCGGCGCACTCGCAACGAAGGGCGAGTACGTGCGCTCGAGACACTGCGTGCTGAGCGTGCCCAGCGACGCGAGCGCATGTCTGACCCCAGTTTTCAGCTCCAGTTGGCGCAAAAATCCGGCAAGCTCGTCGCCGAGGTCAAAGACCTGGCCTTCGCCTACGAGCGCCCCATTGTGCAGGGCTTGACGACCACGCTGCTACGAGGCGACAAAATCGGGATTATCGGCCCCAACGGGGTGGGCAAAACTACGCTATTGCAGCTCCTGCTGGGCACGCTCGCGCCACAGTCTGGCTCGGTGCGACTGGGCACTCAACTCGATGTCGCGTATCTGGATCAAACACGCGCCCAGCTCGACCCCAAGCTCAGCGTGCAAGACAATGTCAGCGGCGGCAGCGAGCAAGTCGAAATCAACGGTAAGTCGCAGCACATCATCAGCTACCTGCAAGATTTCTTGTTTAGCCCGCAACGCGCGCGTACTCCCATTCATCGCCTCTCTGGCGGCGAGAGAGCACGCCTGCTGCTCGCCAAGTTGTTTACCCGGCCAGCCAACCTACTGGTATTGGATGAACCCACCAACGACCTAGACCTCGAAACCCTAGAGTTGCTCGAATCCCTGCTGGTCGAGTACAGCGGCACACTGCTCTTGGTGTCGCACGACCGGGAATTTGTCGATAACGTCGCCACCAGCGTATTGGCTTTCGACGCCCCCGGTTCGCTGCAAGAATATATCGGTGGCTATAGCGACTGGCTGGCACAACGCCCCAGCGCCACAGAAACCAAAGCCCCCCAAGCAGACAAACCCAGCACTACCGTCTATACCCCTCCCGCCCCTAAAGCGGCCAAGCTGAGCTATAAACTACAGCGCGAGCTAGAGGCGATACCTGGTCAAATTGACACCTTGGAACAAGAACAGAAAACCCTGTCTGAGGCCCTCAGCGACCCGACACTTTTCAGTACCCAGCCCGATACCGCCCAGCAGCACGCACAGCGCCTGAGCGTCATTGAAGCAGAGCTAGACAGTTTGATGGAGCGCTGGATGGAGCTCAGCCCATAGCACTATGGCGCAATGCGGGGGCGGTCATGCTGTTGATGCTGGCGGCCAAAGCGGTGGCGATGCTCAAAGACATCGTCGTCGCGCAGGCCTTTGGCACCGGCCCCGAGGTCGATCAGTTCGTTCTGGCGATGGTACTGCCCACAGCTTGCGTCATGCTCGCGATCACACCGCTCGATGGCGCTGCCTCGCCCCATCTCTTGCGCCTGCACGCCGTGCAGCGCCGACCACTGATTCACCGTATCAGCCTCTATATATTGGGGTATTGCTCCCTGGTCGCGACAGTCGTGGCCGCCGGCTCGGCGTGGTGGTTTGGCTGGCCGTGGGCGAGCCTCGCGCTGTGGGCGCTCCCTGGGGGCTTGATTGCCTACTGGGGTTTTACCGGCAACGCCTTGGGCTATCCCCGCGCCGTTGCCGCCACCACAGTCATCACCCCACTGTGCGTGCTGCTAGTCTTGTGGCTGTGGCCGCATGAGCACGCCTGGATTGCGGCGCATATCAGCGGTGCGGGCCTAGAGGCCCTGCTGCTGCTGTGTATCTTGCGCCACTGGTCGCAGCAGCAGCCGCTTGTTGCCACGACGACGCTGCCGCCACTGCATCCTGTCTGGCAGCAGTATCGTTTGCTATTCATCGGCGCGGCGCTGCTTAATCTCGCACCGCTGATCGACCAAAGCATGGCCTCTCAGCTCGACGGCGGTGCCGTAGCCGCGCTCAACTACGCCGTAAAAATCCCCGGCGCCGTTCTCAGTCTGGTTGGCAGTGCGATCGCCGCCCTGCTCCTGCCTATACTGATGCGCAGCGGCAACGATCCCGCCCAGGTGTGGCGCCTCACCGGCATTGCTTTTGGCTTAGGTTTGGGTTTGTTGGGGTGCCTACTGTGGAGCGGCCCGTATTGGGTCGCTGTGCTGTTTGAACGGGGGGCTTTTGATGCCGACGACACAGCATGGGTCGCGCGTATCCAAAGCGCTTATGCCTTGCAGCTCCCGTTCTACATTGCCGCCGGAGTGCTGGTGCGCGCCATTCATGCCAGTGGCGACAATCGGATTTTGCTGCGCGTCTCCGTCCAAAACCTCATTCTTAACGTGCTGGGCAATCTCGCACTAATGCCTGTCTTCGGTGCCGCTGGCATCGCCTTGTCTACGTCTTTGGTATATGCCTGCTCGTTTATGACGCTGTGCTGGCATGTTCGCGCGCTTCAGCGGAAGTAAAAACCAAAGCCGTCTTCGGTCACGCCAAAGAACTCTTCCGCCTCTGCACGCAATGAGAAATCGCTGCCCATCTCCACAAAGCCCATGCGCGCGCACAATTTCTCTACAAAGCGATTGCTCCGTTTAATCACTGCCACCCAAGGCACGCCAGGGAAGTGCTGGTCGCAATACGACAACTGCCATTCCAAGGCCAACGCCACCTCAAAGAAGTGCACCGCTTCG
>CAKZUS010000366.1 GCA_937921805.1 uncultured Granulosicoccaceae bacterium | reverse complement strand
AACTTTGGGCAAGTCAGCAATGCCTTTATGCGCATTGTCAACGCTGACGGCGGCACCGAGATTGCGCGCTATGACCTGAGCGAAGACTTCTCCACCGAAACTGCCGTCATCTTTGGCGAGGTGTATCGCCACAACGGTGAGTGGAAGTTCAAGGCCAATGGTCAGGGCTACGCCGGCGGTCTGGCCAAAGTCGCCACCGATTTTGGCATCAATGTCGGCTAGTCGCGCGCCCCATAGCGCCTAAGCAGAGGCAGGTCGTCAACAAGCGACCTACCTCCCCCCACACTCTCACATAACCTGAATCGTCTCACTATTTTTTGGAGTACAAACACTCATGGCTATTTCTCTGCAGAAAGGACAGAAAATTTCTCTGGAAAAAAAGGGAGAATCACTGCAATCGATGTGCTTCGGAGTGAACTGGGGAGCCATCGAGAAGAAAGGCTTCTTCGGTAACACAAAAAAAGAAGCTGTTGATTTAGACGCCTCTGTGGCCATGTTTGATGAATCGGGCCATATGCTCGATGTTGTCTACTTCGGGCAATTAAGCTCCCGATGCAAAGGCATCGTGCACTCTGGCGATGACCGTACCGGCGACTTAGATGGCGATGACGGCCTAGACAATGAAGTGATTATCGTCAACTTCAATGCTCTCAATCCGCAGGCAGCCCAAATTGCCTTTTTATTGAATTCCTTCCAAGGCCACGACTTTAAAAACATCCCCTTTGCCTCGATCCGTCTTTACAACGGTACGGCAGAGCGAGTGGACGAAATTCACGCCAAGTTTGATATCGCCAATGATCCGAAATTTGCAGGCTCTGTCTCCATGATTATGGGCAAAGCGTACAAACATAACGGCGCTTGGAAATTCGCTGCAATCGGCGAGACGACTGCTGACAGAAAACTCCAAGACACTGTGCAGACGTTTGCAAAAAGTTATTTGTAAATTAATCATCTAACCGAAGCCTCCCCCCTCAAAAAACGAGAAAGGGGGGGCTTTACACACTCCAGTTCAAGTTCAAGTTCAAGTTCAAGTTCAAGTTGCGCCAGTTTGCACCTGCCATTGTCGCCAATACGCCCCCTCTCGCTCCAGCAGCTGGGCGTGACTCCCCTGCTCAACGACGCGCCCTTGCTCCAGTACCGCGATCCGGTCTGCGGCGACAATAGTGGAAAGCCGGTGGGCGATAACAATCACAGTGCAATGCTTGGAGACTTGCGCCAAAGAGCGTTGAATCGCCGCTTCCGTTTCGTTATCGACAGCACTGGTGGCTTCGTCGAGAACGAGAATGGAAGGTTTTTTGATCAAAGCACGGGCGAGGGCTAAGCGCTGTCGCTGACCGCCAGACAAACGCACGCCGCGCTCCCCCACGATAGTGTCTAGGCCCCGCTCCAGGCGCTCGATAAACTCCCAGGCTTCGGCCTGTTGGCTAGCGATAATTATCGCCTCGTCGCTCACCGCTTTGTGAGTAGCCGCGAGACCATAGGCGATATTGTCGCGAATGCTGCCCTCAAACAGATACGGCTCTTGACTCACCAAGCCAATCTCGGCGCGCAAGCTTGCCAGCGATAAGTCATCGATAGGTTGCCCATCCACCAGAATCTCTCCCGCATCAATGGGGTAGAAGCGCAGCAGCAGCTTCACTAGCGTTGATTTACCCGAACCTGTAGCCCCGACTAAGGCCAAGGTCTGCCCTGCATGCACCTGCAGGTCAACTCCAACGACACCTCCGCTGTGCTGCGGATACTGGAAGTGCACAGCGCGTAGGCTGACGCTGCGGGCGTCGGCGGGGGCGAGTTGCGCAGTGCCATTGTCGCGCACGCTAATCGGCGTATCGAGCAAGCCAAACACCCGCCGCGCACTCGCCATGGCGCGCTCGTACAGATCAATCGTCTCCGCCAAGCCCGTCATCGGCCATAGCAAGCGCTGGGTCAAGAACACCAACGCGCCATACGCGCCTACATTGAGCGAACCATCAAGCACTTGATACCCCCCAACGACGAAGGTGCACAAAAAACCCACCAGCACCGCCATACGCAAGACCGGAATAAAAGCCGAACTGATCGCAATAGCCTGTTGATTGGCGGCGCGATACCGCTCTGAGGCCTCGCGCAGGCGAGCGGCTTCTAGCGATTCGGTGGTGAAGCTTTTGATAGTGGCCATGCCGCCGATATTGTTCACCAGCCGCGCAGAGAGCTCTGCGACGCGCTCGCGCACGACTTGGTATAAGGGCGCCGCGCGGCGCATAAAAACAAAGGCGCCCACAATAATCAGCGGAATAGGCGCAAAAGCCATCAGTGCAACCAGGGGGGAGAGATAGAAAAACACCCCCCCTACCGCCAGTACTGAGACCAGCACTTGCAAGATATCATTGGCGCCGCCGTTCAGAAAACGCTCTAGTTGATTGATGTCATCGTTGAGTATCGCCAACAGATCGCCCGAACTGCGCGATTCGAAAAAAGCCATAGACTGCGCTTGCATATGCTCATAGGCGTCTTGGCGCATATCCGCCTGCAAGCTCTGCGCGAGATTGCGCCATAGCACCAGATACAGGTACTGGAACACCGACTCCCCCGCCCAAATCAAGAAAGTCAGCACCGCCAGAGCCAGCAGCTGCTGCGAAGGCTCAACCAAGCCCAAACTGGCGACAAAACTGGTCTCTTGGTTGACCACCACGTCAATAGCAATCCCGATCAGAATCTCGGGAGCAATATCAAACAGCTTGTTGAGAATCGAACACACACTCGCGCCGATAATCCGCCGCCGGTAGCCCCGCGCATACCGCAGTAATGCCAGAAGAGCGGAGGGGCTTACCATAACAGCAGCATCACATTGACCACATTCAGCACATTCAGCACGGCCAGCACCACCAAGCTGGTGAAGATACCAATCATGGCTTTTTTGCGCAGCGCAAGGTCATCGTCAAACACCGACTTGGCAT
>CAKZUS010000365.1 GCA_937921805.1 uncultured Granulosicoccaceae bacterium | reverse complement strand
GATCTTTTTGCTGGGTTTCTTATTGAGCGCGACCCCTCTGACCCAGCAGCGATATACGATGATCTCTACGATCTCATGCGTGTGCGAGGGTATACCGGAGGGTTTTATGTCGATGCGCTCGCGGCGATTGATATCGCCCTATGGGACATCGCGGGGAAGTTAGAACAGTGCTCAATCTCTGATTTGCTCGGAGGACGCCAGCATGCGTATATCCCCGCTTATGTTTCGGGCCTGCCGGAGCCAACGCGCGCGGCCCGCGCCGAATTGGCGTTGCTGTGGCAATCACGCGGGTTTCAGGCCTTTAAGTTCGCCTCGCCAGTGGCAGATGAGGGGCCGGCTCTGGAGATACAAACATTGCGGGCAGCACTCGGGCCTGATGCCAAGATTGCCGCAGATATGCATTGGAAGCAGAGCGCCGAACAAGCCATTTCGCTGATCCAAGCGATGGAACCCCATGGGTTGTGGTTCGCGGAAGCCCCGGTGCGCAGCGAAAAAATCGCAGATCTGGCCCAGGTGTCCCACGCGAGCGCGACACCGATAGCGGTGGGCGAGGAGTGGCGGACCCACTTTGACATGGAACAGCGCATTGAGCAGTGCAATATCGCGATTGTTCAGCCAGAAATGGGACATAAAGGCATCACCAATTTTATGCGCATCGGGCAGTTGGCGGCGACGCATGGCATTGAAGTCATGCCGCACGCCACTATCGGCGCGGGCCTATTTCTCGCGGCCAGTTTGCAAGCGAGCGCCGCGCTCACGGCAACGACTTATCACGAGTTCCAGCACTCTATTTTTGAGCCTAATCGGCGGCTGCTGATAGGAGATATGGAGTGCGCACAGGGACGCTATACACCACCGACAGGACCAGGGCTGGGCGTTGAACTGTCCCAGGTAGCCTTGGATCTGCTGGTGCCGCTTTGAATCGAAGTGATTGACCTTGGATCAATAAACGTAAGCCGATTTTTAACTCCAAAGGAGAGTATTTTGATGAAACTCAAGACAACGATGATCAGCGTAGCGATGGGGCTTGGATTTGCCCTGAGTGCAAACGCGGAAACGCTTTTTCTAGCTAATGCTGACGCTATTGATTCGCCCATGGACCGCATGAATCAGCACTTTGCAGAGCTGGTAGAGGATCGCTCCAACGGTGAAATTAAAGTGAACTACATCACCGGGAACCAGCTCGGGACCCCGCCGCAAGTTATGGATCAGATCTCTGCAGGATCCGTTGATGCTATGGGCACGGCGGCGTCTTGGCTGTCTTCATACGCACCAGATACCCAGATTTTGACCTGGGGTTTTACGTTTCGCGACGGCGAGCATATGTTCAAGTTCTTCAAGAGCGATTTGTTTGATGAACTGACAGCTGATATGCAAGAGAATGACCGCATTCGTGTGCTCTCTGCAGGCCCTGCAGAGCCACGCATCGCGTATATGGTGGAGCCATTGGCGCAGAGCGGAAGCTTTGATGGGCGCAAAATGCGTATTCCTCAGATTCAATCCTATCTTGCGCTCTGGAGCGCTCTGGGCGCTCAGCCAACCCAAATTGCTTGGGGCGAAGTGTTTCTGGGTCTGAAGACAGGGGTCATCGACGGTGCCGAAGGTCCGCCAACATCGGCGATTTCTCAGCGCTTTCATGAGGCTGCACCGAATATTTATTTGACCAATCACGTCTGGGCAGCAACGACGATTGTAATCAATGAAGACAAATTCAGCAGCCTTTCTGCCGCGCATCAAGCCATCGTGTCACAGGCCGCTGAGGACTCGGCAGTTTGGGCCTATGACGACGCCACAAGTCGTCGTGAAGAGGTGCTCGACACCATGCGGGCCGGCGGGGCAACGGTCAACGCGTATGACTCGACCCAGCTCCAAGAGTCAGCCCGCACGGCGGTGAGCGAACTAGAGGACGAGGGCCTCTGGCGCAAAGGTCTATATGACGCAGTGACCGCTATCCAATAGCCCTCTGTGCAGGGGTCGCCGGCGTGCGCATTGTGCAGCCGGCGATTTTTGCTCTCAGCAGAAAAACTGTGCGCAAACGAAAGGCGAATAGTCATGCAGTCGATATTGAAAAAGTTGATAACGGGTCTTGGAAAGATCGAAATGGCCGTGTGCGTAATGCTGATCGGTTTGATTGTTCTCACAATAATATTTCAGATTATTGCTCGGTATATCTTTAATTCTCCCGTGCCCTGGATGGAAGAGGCTGCCACCATAGGCTTTATCTTCCTGACGCTTATCTCGGCCTCTGTCGTGGCTCGTGAGAAAAGGCATATATTGGTTGACCTATTCCCTCGAGGACCTGTATCCAAAGCGCTAGGAGTCGTTATGCTGATCATTACGGTAATGACGTTGGTGGCTATTTTAGCGAATATCGCTCCGATTGTGAAAGTAGAGCTGCGCAGGGAGACTATTTCGCTTCCGTACAACTTCCCTATTGCTTTCTACAACACGATTCCGCTGGTTTATTGTTTTTGTTCCATTATTCTCTCTAGTCTCTATGATTTGATCTATGAGCGTAAAGATGAGAAAGAGGCGGTAGTCTAATTATGGAAGCTTTTATTCTTTTGGGCATATTGTTTGGTCTGATCTTCTTCCGGATGCCTGTTCCGTTTGCGATGCTAACCGCCTCGGTCGCTTTTATTGGTATCCAACAATGGATCGGCGAGTCTCCATTGTTTTCGGCAGTGGGCTTGAAAATCATTCCTCAGCGGATGTCACCATCGCTTGAGAGCTTCCCACTGCTCGCTATTCCTTTGTTCGTTTTTGCTGGCAACTTACTGAATGTATCTGGCATCGCGGACCGCATTTTTGCCTTTGCCAAAACGCTTGTTGCTCATATTCACGGCGGCCTGGCCCATGTGAATATTTTGGCGTCTATCGTCTTCTCTGGAATGTCGGGAGTGGCTGCGGCAGATGCTGCTGGCCTGGGCGCCATTGAAATCAAGGCGATGAGAAAAGCAGGCTATGACGAGGCGTTTAGTGCGGCTGTAACGGCGTCATCGTCGATAATCGGCCCCATTATTCCTCCCAGTGTGATTATGGTGATCTATGCCGTTCTCTCTGGTGAGTCCATTGCTAAGTTGTTTTTAGCTGGCATTATTCCGGGGCTGTTTTTGGGCTTTGTGTTGATGCTGCTGATTTATTTTCTGGCGGCTACAGGGCGCGTGCATGCCCCACTCGCTCCACGGGCGACGCTGCGTGAGGTGCTCCATTCGGCCTGGCGGGCGCTGCCGGGTCTATTGGCGCCGATTATTTTGGTTGCCGGCTTGCTCTCAGGCGCAGCAACGCCCACTGAGTTGGGAGCCGTGGTGGTTGTGTATGCCATTTTGCTCGGGGTGTTGTCGCGTGAACTGTCGCTAGATGGTTTGCTGGGCGCAATGAAAATGACGGTCTATACCATTGGTGCCATGGTCTTTATCCTCGCCTGTGCAGCCCCAATTTCTTGGCTTATCTCCGTGCTGAATGTGCCACAGTTGCTGCAAGCAGGGCTGCTCGCTATTTCGGATAATCCGATTATATTGCTGCTGATGATTAATCTTATGCTGCTGGTGGCCGGGCTGTTTATGGAGACGAACGCCATTCTCCTGATCGGTGTGCCGACTTTGTTGCCGCTTGTTAGCTCGCTGGGAATGGATCCAACCCAGTTTGGAGTAATGATGATTTTTAATTTGCTTATCGGTGCCGTTTCGCCGCCCTTTGGCGTGATTTTATTTATCATGATGGACATTGCCAAAGTGAGCTATATCCGGCTTGTTAAGGCGATGCTACCTTTTTATCTGCCTATTATCATTGCGCTATTGATCATCACTTTTTATCCTCCCATTACCTTGTTTTTGCCTGAGCTGGTTGAAGGCCCCTGAGTGGAGCAATGTCGCCTACAGGGTGCTCATCGGGCGGGTGTTGCCGTAAGATGGGCATGATTATCACTGCTTGGAATGTCGACCTCAATGAATGATTCTCAGCACGAAGCAAGCGCCAAAGAACCTCGCTCGCTCCCCGAGGGCGTGCCGAGCGGTGCGGCGGCGCTAGCGAAGGGTTTGACACTGCTCGATATGGTCGCCGACGCAAATGAACCGCTGAAATTTGCGGACCTGCTAGAGCGTTCAGGGTTGCCTAAGCCGACCTTCGCTCGCATTTTGCGCACCATTGTGGCCTTTCGACTGATTCAGCAGGACGACAATCTCGGTACCTATAGCCTCGGTCCGCGTTTTCTCGAACTCTCTCACCTAGTTTGGAAGAAATTTGACCTAGCGAGCGCGTCAGTTCCGGAGCTGGAGCGACTGGTCGATGAGCTGGGTGAGACGGTGGCCCTGAGCTGCCTCGATGGTGAGCAAGTGCTGTATCTGGATGAACGTTCGGGGGTAGGGCTGGGCGTGAAAGTGGAGGTGGGCCGGAAGGTGCCTCTTCACTGCACGGCGGCAGGGAAGGTCTTGCTCGCGTTGCAAGAGCCAAGCTATAGCCGCGCGATTATCAAGCGGCTGTCGTTAGAGGCATTTACACCGCACACCATTACTGAGATGAGCCTGCTTGAATCGGAGTTGATATTGACCCGAGCCAGGGGGTATGCCGTGTCGAGCGAGGAGCATCTCGATGGGGTCAACTCCGTCGCGGTGGCCATTGCAGGGCAAGACGGCCTGCCTATTGGGGCGCTGGTGGCACTGGGGCCGGCATCGCGGCTAGACGAGTCTGCCATGCATGTCGCAGGACGAGAACTTATCGCTGCCGCAAGGCGCATTACTGGGGCATCGGGTGCGGTGGCGATTAGCTCGCACCCACGCCGTCGTGTGCGGGCGCAGGCGGGACAGAGGGAGACCAATGTGGCGTGTGTTTTGCCCTGGGGCGCACAGTTGGGAGAGTGCCCCGTGTGGAGCCCCACAGAGCAGCGGGTGTATTGGGTCGACATTTTGCATCCAGCCGTGTATAGATTTGATCCGCAGACGGGGCACAACGAAGTGTGCGAGCTGAACAAGCTCGTCAGTGCTGTGTTGCTGGCAGAAGATGAGCGGCTTCTGGTTGCTTCGCAAGATGGCATGGAGTGGTTGCATTTTGACGAAGCTCGTCTTGAAACCTGGGTTCATCCCGAAGAGGGAATTCGAGAGAACCGGCTCAATGATGCGAAAGTCGCCCCTGGTGGCTCGATCTGGGTCGGCTCAATGCGCCTGGATGCGAGTAAGCCTAGCGGTGGGCTGTATCGGATCACATCGGACAAAAACGTCGAGCGAAAAGCAGCAGACATTACCGTCTCAAACGGGCTGGGATGGAGCCCGGATAATCGTACGTTCTACTTCGTTGATACGATCCCAGGGCTGATTTACGCCTATGACTGCGCGCCGGATGTCGGTACGCTCACCAACCGGCGGGTCTTTGTGTCCATCCCCGAGGCAGAAGGTCGCCCCGATGGGCTAGCGGTAGACTGCGAAGGCGGTGTCTGGTGTGCGATTTGGGATGGGTGGCGAGTGAATCGCTATGCCCCTGATGGAAGCCTGGATCGTGTTATTGACCTCCCTGTGCCACGGCCTACTAGCGTGACCTTTGGTGGGCAGGATCTCGATATCTTATACATCACCACCGCTCGAACGCGGCTACCGAGATCTACATTGATCGAGGCACCATTGTCGGGCGGCCTGTTTGCGTGTACTCCCGGTGTCAAAGGCTTGCCAAGCCATTATTTTAAGCAATCTGGATGAGCCAGCTAATAGAGCTAATAGAAGTGAGAAGATGGAGAGGGCTGAGATGACGGATTTGCAAGATATTTTCGGATTGCACGGCCGCACTGCCTTGGTGACAGGGTCTAGCCGTGGCATTGGAGCGGCGATCGCACAGGGCCTGTCAGCGGCCGGCGCTACAGTGGTTGTACATGGTCAAACGCTCTCTGCAACGGACGCAATCCGAGAGTCGCTCCAGCTTACGGGGCGCAAGGTCTATGCACTCGGGGCGGATCTCTCGATGCGAGGCCAAGGGCGCGAGCTGATCGAAACGGCAGAAAACCTAGCCGGTCAGCTTGATATTTTGGTGGTCAACGCCTCCGCCCAAGTCAATGCGCCCTTGGAAGCACTCACCGACGACGATCTTGATTTTCAATTGAATGTGAACCTCCGATCGACAGTAGAGATGCTGCGTACTTGCCTGCCGTCTATGGCGACGCGTGGCTGGGGGCGGGTGGTCAATATTGGCTCTATTAATCAGCTACGCCCAAAATCGGTGGTCACGGCCTATGCCGCTACCAAAGCCGCGCAGCATAATTTGATACAAAGCCAGGCGCGCGACTATGCCCGGCACGGGGTGTTGCTCAATACCTTGGCGCCGGGTCTGATCGATACCGACCGCAATGCGCAAGCAAAAGCCTCGGACCCGGCTGCTTGGACCCGCTACGCCGAACAGCTCAACTGGATGGGACGCGCTGGTGAGGCACAAGAAATGGTCGGCGCGGCGCTCTTTCTGTCCTCGAATGCCTGTAGTTTTATGACGGGAGAAAGCATTGTCTTGTCGGGAGGCTACTAAGGCAAAAGCGGTGAATGAGCACTCAAATACCTTGCTTTAAGCGCTCCAGCAAAGCCGCGAGCAGAGCGTCGCATTGCTGGAGCTGATCCAGGCTCACAAACTCATCGGGCTTGTGGCCTTGTGCCATGGATCCTGGCCCGCAAATAACGCTGGGTACCCCCAGGTCACGATGAAACAAACCGCCTTCGGTGCCAAAGGCGACCTTGATAGTTTTACTCTGGTCTGCTGTACTCGGATCTGTTTTATACGGGTCTATTTTGCTTTGGGATGCATCAAGTAAGGACTGAACAAAAGTCACCACTTCGGCGTCGTGCGGAGTACCCAGCGAGGGGTAGCGGTTGGTCACCTCAAACTCTATAGCTGCCTCTGGGAAGCTCGGGCGCACGGGACCTAGGATCTCGTCGGCGGCGGCGATGATCTGCGCCAAAATGGCCTCGGGGTCGTCTTCGGGGAGGTTTCTGATCTCAAAGAGGCAGGTGCAGGTCTTCGGTACGATGTTCAGCGCTACTCCTGCCTCAATGCGCCCGACGTGCAGGCTGGTATAGGGCACGTCGTAGTCGGGGTCTTGGTGGCCAGATGCCATCAGCTTCGACTGAATGCCGCGAATTGCGGTGATCATGTCCACAGCAAGGTGAATCGCATTGAGCGCCATCGGCGCCAGTGCCGAGTGGCCTTCGCGGCCGGTGCAAGTCATGCGGCAGGCCATTTTGCCTTTGTGCCCCGTGGCGACGCGCAGAGAGGTCGGCTCTCCGACGATACAAAAAGCGGGAGTGATGGGCGCGGCGGCTAGCATTGCGATCATCGAATGCACGCCGACGCAGCCGATTTCTTCGTCGTAAGAAAAAGCCAGGTGTAGCGGTGTCTGCAAGTCAGACTCTGCAGCGCGCAGGGCCATACTCAGGGCGCTGGCGATAAAGCCCTTCATGTCGGCACTGCCTCGCCCATAGGCTTTGCCATCGGACACGCTCAGCGCAAAAGGCGCTGTAGTCCAGGCTTGGCCCGTTACCGGCACCACATCGGTGTGCCCAGAGAGCATCACGCCGGGGCGATCTAAGGGGCCGATGGTGGCGTAGAGGTTGGCCTTGTGGGCGCTCGCGTCCTCAATAATCTGTACGCTCGCACCGGCTTTTTGCAGCATGTCGGCACAGTAATCGATTAAGGCCCGGTTGGGATCGGCGCTGACGGTCGCAAAGGCGATCAAGTCTCTGAGAATATCGAGTGTTTGCATGGAGCTTGCGGTGTTGGGGGCGGTGTTGGCGGCGGTGTTGGTGGCCCTGTATAAATCAGTTTTAGCGGCTGCGTGAGCGCTTTTGTCCGCAGCGGCTACAGCGCTCAGTCGTCACTAGCTTGCCCTGCTTGACATCAAAGCGCTGGCTTTTGTCAATCTCCCAGCGATGAAAACCACTGCTGCAGAGTGTCTTGCCTCGGTGTTTTTCCGAGAGTTTAGGACGCTTAAAGCGTACTACGTCACCCATGGCGACCCCCTGCATTGGCTGCTTTTTCGGCGGCTTCTATCGTCTCTAGCGCTTGTAGCCATGCCTCTTCTGCCGCTTCCAGCTCGCCCTGCACTCGTCCGCATTCGTAGCTGAGCGTAGCGATGTCTGTTGTCGAAGCGTGGCTCATTTGCTGGTGTAGGGTGTCGAGTTGCTTTTTGGCCCGTGCGACATCGCTCTCTGCTTTGTCAGC
>CAKZUS010000364.1 GCA_937921805.1 uncultured Granulosicoccaceae bacterium | reverse complement strand
CCTTTTATGTTTGGCATGGATCCCATTCTGGGTCTAGCGCTCATGATTGGCATGCTGGCGGTGGTCCCGACTTCTGATACGTTTGCCTCGGTGCTGATGGGCATCCCCGGCAGCTCGGCCTCGCAAGCGACCGTGCTCGATGGTTTTCCGATGGCGAAAAAAGGCGAAGCCGCGCGCGCTTTGTCGGCCGCTTTTGCCTCGTCGCTGTTTGGCGGACTGGTGGGCGCGGCAGTGCTGACGGTGTTTATCCTGGTGGCAAGGCCGATTGTTCTGGCATTTGGCCTGCCAGAGATGCTGATGATTACGGTGTTTGGTTTGAGCATGGTAGCTGTGCTCGCCGGGCGCATCGCGCTCAAAGGCCTCGCTGCAGCGGGCCTGGGGATGATGATAGGCACCATAGGCGAGGCCGATGCGGGGGGCAGCTTGCGTATGGCTTCGTATGATTTTCCTTATTTGATTGACGGCCTCAAGCTCGTCATTGTGGGGCTGGGCATTTTTGCCATCCCTGAGATTGTGTCGCTACTGCGCCAAGATCGCTCCATTGCCCGAGACGCACGCTTAGGTGCAGGATGGATGCAAGGCCTGCGCGACTGGGTTGCCAATAAATGGCTCTCGGCACGCTGCGCGCTCATTGGCGTCACGGTCGGCGTGATTCCCGGACTTGGCGGCTCGGTAGTCGACTGGATTGCCTATGGTCATGCAGTCCAAAGTACCCCAGACAAAAGCCGCTTTGGCAAGGGCGAAGTGCGCGGCGTGATCGGCCCCGAGAGTTCGAACAATGCCAAAGAAGGCGGCGGGCTGGTGCCCACTTTGCTCTTTGGCATCCCTGGCTCAGGGTCGATGGCTATTTTTATTGGCGCCGTTGCGCTGCTCGGCTCGGGTGATATCGAAGTCGGCCCGAGCATGATCAAAGACAAGCTCGACATTACCTATTCCATCGTGTGGCTGCTGGCTTTGGCCAACGTGGTCGGCACCGTGCTGTGTATTGCAGCCTCCGGCGGCATTGCCAAGCTGACCACGATTCGCTTTACTTATCTCGCGCCTTTTCTTTTTATGCTCATCAGCTTTGCTGCATTCCAGTCAGGGCAGAGCTTCGAAGATATCTTGGCGCTTTTCGCCATCGGTCTTATTGGTATTTTCCTGCGGCGGTTTGACTGGTCACGCCCGGCGTTTTTGATTGGCTTTGTGCTGTCAAACCCCGTGGAGAAATTCACCAACCAAGCCTTCCAAATCGCCAGCTTTCGCTTTCGCAAAAGCTTCGAGCAAGGCATGGACTATGTGTTCAGTCCCATCGTCATCGTATTGCTGGTCATTACTATCGTCTCCGTGGTGCTCGGTCTTCGTCAGGCCAAAAACATTCGCGCCGAAGGCGACACCCAAGCAGGCGGCAAGGCAGCGCCGATAGTGTTCTTGCTGGCAATAGCGGGGTACCTAAGCTTCGCGCTCTTCAACGCCCAGGCCATCCCTGATTACAATATGACCGACAAGATTATTCCGCTGGTCATCGGCAGTGCTGCCCTATTGTGCTGCGCCATTTTGCTGCTGCAGATGCTCATCCGCCCTGCTGGTGACGCGATTTTTGCCGACAAAGAAGTCGCCGGAGAAGACGCCGACTCCGCGCACGGTCTCTGGTCGACGCTGGCCTGGTTCGCCTCGCTGATTCTCGCCACAGGGCTGGTCGGGTTTATCTTGGCTTTGCTGGGATTTTTGATCACTTTTTTCCGCCTACGCGCGGGCGCAAGCTGGAGCAAAACCTTGGTGCTCACCGCCGCCGGGATCGGCCTGATGTGCCTCATGGCCTCTGCCTTGAACCGAGACTTTCCTCCAGGATTATTGCAAAGCGCCGTCGATCTTCCCTGGCCTTTAGGAGGCCCCTAGATGTCCCAAACAGCGATTCCCTATCTCTTCCTGCGCGGTGGAAGTTCGCGGGGGCCGTATTTTCATCGCGCCGACTTACCGCAAGACCGCGAGACGCTCTCGCAAGTGCTCATCGCGCTCATCGGGGCTGGACACCCGCTCAATATCGACGGAATTGGTGGCGGCGAAGCGGTGACGACAAAAGTCGCCATGCTCTCACCCTCAGACGACGAGTGGGCAGATATCGACTATTTCTTTGCCCAGGTTGCGGTGGACAAACCGCTAGTCGATTATCGCCCGACCTGCGGCAATATCCTCTCTGGCGTGGGGCCAGCGGCGATAGAAATGGGCCTAGTCCGCGCGCTAGGCGATATCACTGAGGTCAAAATCCATGCCGTCAATACGGGGGCAAAAGTCATCGCCCGCGTTCACACACCGGGTGGCATGTTGCGCTACGACGGCGACACGGCCATTGCTGGCGTTCCGGGAACTGCTGCGCCGATTGCGCTGAGCTTTCTCGATGTCGTCGGCTCTGTCACATCGGGCCTACTGCCCACGGGCCGCCCTCGCGATACCTTCCAAGGCGTTGAAGTCACCTGCATTGACGTGGCCATGCCGCTAGTGATCGCTAGGGCCAGCGACCTGGGACTCAGCGGCAATGAGAGTGCACAGGCGCTCAATGACAATGCTGCGCTCTTTGCTACGATGGAGGCCATTCGCCTGCAAGCGGCGCGTGCAATGGGCCTGGGTGACGCCAGCGAATCGGTTATTCCCAAATTCGCCGTGCTGGCCCCCGCTCAGGCAGGCGGCAGTATCGCCGCGCGCTATTTTATGCCCTGGCGCGCGCACCCGAGCATGGCCGTCAGCGGCGCGCAGTGCATCGCAGCCTGCGCTCTGCTCGAAGGCTCCGTCGCAGATGGACTGTGGGAGCGTCCTCCCAGTGCCCCGCTCGACTCGTCCGCCCCGTCATCATCGACGCTCTGGATCGAGCACCCGTCGGGCATGATCGACGTGATGATGGAGTATTCCTGCCACGACGGCTTTGTCTTGCACTCCGCCGGCTTGGTGCGCAGTGCGCGCAAGTTGGCCGCTGGCGAAGTCTTTGTTCCTCACTCAGTATGGAGTAGAAAATGAAAGTCCATATCCTCGATGATTGGTTTGACACCCTGCGCAAATTGCCTTGTTTTGGCAAGCTCGCCGAGCATGATGTCACGGTATGGACCGATCATATCGCCGACCACGTCGACCACCCCGACGCCTTGGCGCAGCGCCTGCAAGACGCAGAAGCAGTCGTGCTCTTTCGTGAGCGCACGCGCGTCACGCGCGCACTGCTAGAGCGCTTGCCCAATCTCAAGCTTCTGAGCCAACGCGGCGTCTACCCGCACGTAGATGTGCCAGCCTGCACCGACCAGGGTGTGCTGCTGTGCTCCAATATGCACAGCGACACCCCGTCTTATGCAGCGACGGAGCTGACCTGGGGCTTGATCCTGTCGGCCATGCGCCAACTGCCCGCGCAAATGGCCTCCGCCAAGGCAGGTCAGTGGCAAATGGGCGTTGGCAAAACCCTACGCGGGCGCCAACTCGGCCTCTATGGCTACGGCCGCATTGGCAAAGCAGTCGCGCACTACGCACGGGCCTTTGGCATGCAAGTCGTCTGGTGGGGGTCGCCAGAAGGCTTGGCCCGCGCCCGCGCCGATGGCGAAACGGTCGCGGCCTCGCGAGAAGCGTTTTTCTCCGGCAGCGACGTCGTATCCCTACACCTACGCCTTAAACCGGCCACGCGCGGCCTGATTACCGCTCAAGATTTGGCGGCGATGTCACCCGAATCGGTGCTGGTCAACACCTCGCGCGCAGGACTGATCGCCCCCGGCGCTCTTCTGGATGCGCTCAACGCCGCCAGACCCGGCACGGCCGCCATTGATGTCTTCGACCAAGAGCCGCTGAACGATGCGCAAGACGCACTATTGGCCCATCCGCGCTTGATCGCCACGCCGCATATTGGCTTTGTGACCGAAGACGAGTTTGATTTGCAGTTTTCCGACATTTTCGACCAAATCAATGCCTACGCCCAAGGCGCGCCTCTCCACATGATCAATCCTGAAGTATGGCCCACGACGTAGTTATTATTGGTGGTGGCAACGCGGCGCTGTGCGCCGCGATAAGCGCTGCAGAAGCCGGCGCCACGGTGTTGATTCTCGAGTCAGCACCGCGCGATTATCGCGGCGGCAACTCGCGCCATACGCGCAATTTTCGCTGTATGCACCATGAGCCACTGGGGCCGCTAGAGGCGCGCTATGACGAAGAAGAGTACTTCGCCGATCTGCTCAAAGTCACGGGCGGTCACACCGACGAAGCCCTTGCCCGCCTCGCTATCCGCGAATCACAAAACTGCTTAGCCTGGATGCAGGCGCATGGGGTGCACTTTCAGCCCCCGCTCTCGGGCACGCTCTCCCTGGGGCGGACCAATGCTTTTTTCATGGGCGGCGGCAAAGCCTTGATGAACGCTTATTATCGCAGTGCGGAGCGCTTAGGCGTCGAGGTGCGCTACGACGCCACTGTGACCCATCTGGAGCGAGAGGGCGACCGTATCGCTTGGCTTGACTATCAGCACCAACAGCGCTCCCATCGCCTTCATCCTCGAAGCATCGTGGTCGCCTCGGGGGGATTCCAAGCCGATCTCGATTGGTTGGCTAGAGCCTGGGGGCCGGCCGCCAAAAATTTCTTGATTCGTGGCACCCCCTATAACCGCGGTGTCGTGCTCAATGACTTGCTACAGCAAGACATGGTCTCGGTCGGAGACCCGACCCAATGCCACGCCGTCGCTATCGACGGGCGCGCGCCTCAGTTCGATGGCGGCATCGTTACCCGGCTCGATTGCGTCCCGTTCTCTATCGTTGTGAATCAGCACGGTCAGCGCTTCTACGACGAAGGCGAAGACGTCTGGCCGAAGCGCTATGCGATTTGGGGACGCTTGGTCGCCGCTCAACCCGAGCAAGTAGCCTACGCCCTCATCGACAGCCAGTCCCTGGAGTTGTTTATGCCCTCGGTCTACCCGCCCGAGAGCGCCGACACCATCGCAGCGTTGGCGCAACAATTGGGCTTGCCCGTTGCGGCAGTACTCGAAACCGTGCAGCAGTTTAATGCCGCTTGCGGCGATAGCAGCGGCTTTCACCCCACCGAACGCGACGGCGTCGCCACCACCGCGCTCGATCCCGCCAAAACCAACTGGGCGCGCCCACTCTGCAAGCCGCCCTACTACGGCTATCTCTTACGCCCTGGCGTCACCTTCACCTACTTAGGACTCCAAGTGGACCATAACGCCCAATGCCGCAGCACCAGTGGCCCCATTCGCAACCTCTGGGCGGCGGGTGAAATCATGGCCGGATCCCTCCTGGGCCAAGGCTATCTGGCGGGTTTTGGCATGACTATCGGCACCGTCTTTGGACGCATTGCCGGACGGGAGGCCGCACAGTATGCCCACTCTGCCCACTGATACGCCACTGACGGGCAGCCTGCAAGCCTCCATCGCCGAGGCACGCCGGCAAGCCCAGATTTGCAACGCCTGCCGCTACTGCGAGAGCTATTGCGCGGTGTTTCCGGCTCTGCACGCACAGCGGCACTTCAGCGATGGCGATCTCCTCCAGCTCGCGAATCTGTGCCACAACTGCCGCGGCTGTTACTACGCCTGCCAGTACACCGCCCCGCATGAGTTCCAGCACAATCTGCC
>CAKZUS010000363.1 GCA_937921805.1 uncultured Granulosicoccaceae bacterium | reverse complement strand
CCTTGCTTTTACGTGTGGATATGAAAAGTCTGCAAGTGCCAAAGTCTCGAAAACGCGCCCTAAGGGGTCTCTACGGGCTTTTTGCCACCACACCCTTACTTTGGTACCTAAAGCACTCTAAAGTCTCTTCTACGGGCACTGAAATGTCTTTCAGCGCCACCCTCCCCCCTTCTTTAAGCTGTAAAAGAAACTCCTTGCTTGGAATGGTTATTTTTTTGATTTTTCTCGCGCGCGATTGCTCTTAATACAGTTAATCTTAGAATATTAAAGATTATTAAAAATTTGGAAACAAGAGCTATGTGCCCGTTGTTAAAGGATTTTTTTGAATGGCTCTTACATAACCTATCGAAGATTTAACATAACCTATCGAAGTTCTTACATAACCTATCGAAGTTTTGAACCATTTCTTACATAACCTATCGAAGGGTTTCTGGTTATCCACAGGCTCCCTTCTTAGCGGCTTAGACTAGCTGCTCCCCATCTTGTCGATGATCCTTTGCAAGCTCATATTCTGTTTTTCTGCTTGCTCTGCACGCTCTTGGTAGCGGACTGTGTTAGCAAAGCTTTCTTTATGTTCTTTTTGTAGTGCATTGAGCTGTTCTCTGGTATCACTCTCTTTGGCCTGAGCGATCTGAAGACGCTCTTCAAGGCGTGATTTTTCACTGTTTAGCGAGCTGAGTTGTTCCTGGAGAGCCTCTATCTCTGCAAAAAGTCGTGTGTTTTCTGTGTCGCTTTGTTCAACGCTTTTCATAGCTTCTACCACTTCAGCTTCTGCCTGTTCCTGGGCTAGCTGAGATGCGGCAATGCTTTCACGAACGCGGGATTCTGATATTTCCTGCGCCTTGGCGTAGAGCCTGTGCGCGAGTTGATCAAGTCCGTTCTTGGCAGATATGAGGGTGTCGCTAAACTCGGCTGGGAGTGGTACTGACTGCTCTAGTTGTGGGAGCTGAGGCACGGTTGTGCCATGAGAGTCCCATATCTCGCGTATGCGAGCGGGATTCCCTCCGCCCATGATGTTGCGGATACCAAATGGGGTCACTCGTTTACCGTCTTTCTGGAGCTTTTCGCCCGCTTCAATGATTTGCTCAGGGGTATAGGTGGGTTTTTTCATGTGTATATTTGCTACTGACTGTGCGATGAGTATAGCAAAAAATAAGTAAGTTAAGTAAGTTTGTTTGCTATTTGTGCACTTACTTTCGATCCCTCGGCTCAACATGCCAATCAACCCCAGAGTTGGTTCGCATTGAGATTCAAGAAGATGTGGTGAGTGAGCAGGCACTCGACTTACCAAACACGACCAAGCGATGCGCACTCTAGAGTGGCGTGTATGGGGTTTGAAGTCCAACGGAACAGAAACGTACGCTAAGGTGGGTAACTACACATTCCCGTGAATCGTCTCACGACGTTCTGCTAGTGCTTGTTGGACTATTTGTGTTGCAGAAGACAAGAACAAGCCAGCCATAATGAGTGCTACGACAACATCTGGCCACCCTGTAGAAGTCCACCATACTCCTATTGCAGCAAGCATAACTGCAACATTGCCGATCGCATCATTTCGAGAACAAAGCCATACAGACCTCACATTCGCATCGCCATCCTTATAAGGTATCAGTAGGATCACACTCGCCAGATTACTCGCTAAAGCTAGGAAACCGATGATGCCCATGATTTCAGCTTTGGGAACACCAATATAGAGTGTTTGGTAGATGGTGCTGCCTAACACCCATGCCCCCATCAGCAGCAGACTCACTCCTTTTGCAAGGGCAGCATTCGCTCGAATTCGAATGGAGGCACCGATCACCGCCAGTGATAGTCCATAGGTCATTGCATCGCCCAAAAAATCGAGTGCATCTGCTTGTAAGGCTTGCGATTGGGCGGCGTACCCTGCACTCATCTCAACGATAAACATCATTGCATTCAATAGGATAACAATCCACAGACGCCGCTTGTAATCGCGAGAAACACCATCAAATTTCACATCGTGCCCACAACACCCTGCCATAGTTCTGCCCTTTGATAACTATTGAATGAATAGTGTAATGTCTCTAGTAACTAGAGCTTCAAGGAGAAATTTATGTTCACAATCGGTGCGCTCTCCAAACTCACGAAAGTGAAGATTCCTACTATTCGCTATTACGAAGATACGGGGTTACTAGATCCACCTGAGCGTTCTGAAGGCAACCAAAGAAGGTATAGCGCTCTGAGTGCTGAACGGCTCAGTTTCATTAAGCATGCTCGTGATCTTGGCTTTTCCATCAAAGCCATCGCATCATTGATTGATCTACAAAAGCAGCCCGATCAATCTTGTCTTGATGCAACAGATATCGTGACTACCCAGCTCTCTGACGTACGCCAGAAAATAAAGAAGCTTCAAGCTTTGGAAAAAGAACTCGATCGCATTGCAGAGGCTTGCGATGGTCAGGGAACGTCGCAACATTGCTATATTTTGGCTTCTCTAGCCGATCACTCATTGTGCCGTCATGAGCATTGAGACCTACGCTAAGCACTTTCTGTATTCAGAATCTTGTAGACCGTTGAGCCCGCGATACCCATTTGCTTTGAGATATCCGTAGCGCCGACTTTTTGCTGATGCAAAGCAAAGAGCTGTGCTCGATCTACACTGGGTTTGCGGCCAAAGCATATGCCTTTGCTTTGCGCTTCTAGCCTTCCTTCATTAGTCCGCTCTAATATCCGATGACGTTCTGCCTGGGATACGGCAGAGAGGATAGTGACGACCATCTTGCCCATAGTGCCAAAGCCAATAGCAAGTACTTTGGTGCGAGCCGAGGCGTGACCTGGTACAACTTTATCTCTGATCAATTCTCGGGTTTCCACAGTATGGTGGTGCCAGAGACTTTGCGTGATTCCATCTTTGTACTCGAAGGCCTATTAGAGCAGCAAACCACGCTTAATCCTATGGAACTAATGAGTGACACTACCGGGGCTAGCGACCTGGTTTTCGGTCTCTTTTGGTTATTGGGATACCAATTCTCACCACGTCTTGCCGATGCAGGGGAATCTGCCTTCTAGCGTATTGATAAGGAAGCCGATTATGGTGCTCTCAACGACCTAGCCCGTCACCGCATCCGGCTAGAACGTATCGTACCGCAGTGGGAAGACATGCTGCGCGTCGCAGGATCTTTGAAGCTCGAAACAGTGCAAGCATCAGAACTCATACGCTGTTTGCTCAAAAGCGAACGCTCATCTCGCCTGACCCAGGGCATCATTGAGGTGGGCCGCATCAATAAAACCCTGTACCTGTTGAACTACATTGACAGTGAAGACTATCGGCGGCGAATCTTAACGCAACTCAACCGCACAGAAAGCCGTCATGCTGTGGCGAGGAGTATTTGTCATGGCCAACGTGGTGAAATCAGAAAACACTATCGAGAAGGCCAAGAAGATCAGCTTAGTGCACTAAGGTTGGTGACCAATGCTGTGGTGCTCTGGAATACGATGTACATGCAAGCGGCACTCACTCATCTCAAAGAGCAAGGGGGCTATGTGAAGCCTGAAGATGAATCGCGCTTATCGCCGCTGTGTTATGGGCACATCAATATGCTGGGCCATTACTCCTTCACACTTACAGAGCAAGTTAGCAATGGCCAGCTTAGACCGCTGAGGCAACCATCAGAGAAAGATTTATGGCCTTAGCGTACGTTTCTGTTCCGTTGGACTTCAAACCCCTGTATAGAGTGAGGATTATGTTCGAGAAAATATGATATCGAGACTCACTAAAAAATCCCTCGCATGCGCGAGGGAATAGCTCAGTCGAATCCCAGATCGAACTGGGATGACTGTTGCGGCATTGGCTGAGTACGCTCATCACTCGAAGACACTGAAACAGTTTTTGGATTCAGATCACCCGATCTGATGAAATTCAACATTGTCTGTGTCTGTTTCTCGAACGCAAGACGTTCTTCCCACCCGTAAAAATAGTGTGCCATGGTGTAGTGCACCTCACGATGCTTCAACGTCAGCGAGTCACCGACGACAATTTCAGCAGGAACATTCCACAAAGAGAGCTGGATGTAGCACATCATCGCTGCGAGGCGATCAACATCTATGCACTGAACCCAAATAGTGGTGGCAGGGTTATATCCCTTATTAATCAGGCGATCAACATAGGCAAGCACCATCCCACCTGCTCCGCAGGTAGGTTCGTGCAAGGTGATATATGGCCTTGATTCTAACTCTTTACACGGGTCGAGTAGCTCGGCCATTAGCCCTGATGTGGACGGCGGCGAGAAGTATTGCGCCATCTCTTGGCTATTGACTCCAACCTCACTCGACAGTGGACCGAGGATGTCACAAGGCTTTGCCTGAAGCAGCTGTTGTAATAGACCGAAGAGCTTCGGAAACGTCAGGATGTCGTTTCGTTCGTACTGATGTATGCGGCGAAGATATTCCTGCTCCAGTGCTTCGTCTGGATGAATGCAATTGCGCAGTGTCGCAAAGGAAAAGAAGATTAAGTCATTAAAGACCTCACTTCTGTGCTTGTGCGTTGCCAGATTCCCAAAGAGACTCAAGAACTCTTGGCGTGGGTTGTCTGTTGACATGGGTACCTCAGAAAGGAACCAGCAGCAGACGGGCTTCACCCGCAGCTACCAGCTCGGATGAAACGTACTGTCATTGTATTGGTATACACAGAGAGTCAAGCAGTGGTTTCAGAGCGGTTCTGCCACCATTGAGGTCGGCTACGCTTGCGTGTGGGGCGCAGCTTCGCCTCAGTGGCTGTGATTGGTTCTGTGGGAGCCGTGACGCCCTCTATTTTGTATGCTCAAACCCAAGCAATCTATTCAAGAGTTCCCAGTGCTCTGGCCTCTCGTCGATGTAGGTAACGTGCTCGATGGTCATATCGCCATCAAGGTCCCCAGGTTCACGGATGAACATGTCCTCGCGCAGGATTCCATCCAAGCTAAATGACGAGACCACGCATCAGTTATGGTGATATTCGCTGTCCTCAGAGCGGAGACGAACCAAATATTGGTACTTCATATCCAAACATAATTAATACCCTCGCTTCGAGGGAGAGATAAACAACAATTCCGCGCTAGAGAAACTGCAATCTCTCCCTCAAGACAAGGGCAGATCGGAGTTGGTGTTCTCAGTTTCTCTAGCAGTTTAGTTGTACTGGGAATTGACCACATTGCAAAAGTTTTTGCGCTAGCCTAGAGTCCCAAATCGGACAATGAGGTGCATATGAAAATCGTTCGAGTAAGTGTGTTGTCCCTATCTGTGTTGGGGATAACAGGGTGTGGAGTTACTGAATCAGTAGGACTTGTTGCTTCAACCCTCGTTGCAGGTTTGGTTTCCTTACTGACACATCCCCAAGCAGCACAGCCAGCGGAAGAAGAGGGCGGCACCTCAAATACCGGCACTACAAGTAGTGGCACTGCCACTTCATCCCCCGATTTTCGTCAAAGCACCACCTTTGCGGGGCTGACATCGCTGAGCTTCAATGAATTCGTCCCAAACTCAATGGAAGCCGCTGCAACACAACTGACCCAAGCATACGGGGTTGATGCCCTCGATGACCTGCCCAATAACGGCTACACCCATCTCACGCAAGAAGTGCAGGGTGATGAAGCCAATATGTGTCTCACCATCCACCGCGATGCAGAGAATGAACGCCGTGAACAAGATTCAAGCGGCAGGCAACGTGTAGAAATCAAAGTCACGAATACCAGCTCCAATGAGTACCACTATTTTGAAAACGATACCCTACTGCTCGCCTATGACTTCGAACTAAAAGACCCGTGGAACCTCGGGTTTGGGTTTACCCACCTCCTGCAATTGATGCCAAAATTTTGGCTCAACAATGGCAGTGCCGACTATGACCCCATATTGAATTTTTCCGCGTCCAAGGTCAGCGGTGGGGCAGAGCAGTTTCAACTTCGCTTTGATCCCTCTACCGCCAACGATCACTTGGCCACGGCCCCCTGGACACTCAATGAGCGGCTGAGGCTCACCTTGCGAGTCCCAATGGTGCGTCAGACCAGTGCTGACAATCCCCTCAAAGCTACGCTCATTAACTTGGCAACAGAAGCCACCTTGATGGAATACGACTCAAAGGAAGATACCTTGGAAATCTGGCGCGAGCGCGAAGCAGAACCAGGCACTACTCCCTTTGTTCGCGTGAAGTGGGGCATCTATCGCCGATTTAACGATGACGATCAGCAAAATTTTGCTGGCACCAATACCGTGTGTATGTACCGCATGGCAATGGGCAAAGGCGAGTAGGGAGCACTACAAAAACTTGCGTTCCGAGCGATACTCAGTAGTATGTGGTCATACTATTTAGTAAGAAGATACTATGAAGACAGCTCTTGCAAGTAAGCGTTCATTTAGCATTCCTCAAGCGGTATCCGCACAACTGGATGAAATGGTTCCAGAGAAAAAGCGCTCTGCTTTTGTCGCCGAAGCCCTCGCTGCGGCGCTGCACGAGCGCCAGCGTATGGCGTTACTGGACTTGATTGATATCACCAAACCACAAGCTGGACCTGACGGTGTAAGCAGTGCAGTAGAGATTATTCGTGCGAGCCGAGAAGGGCGCGTTCATCAGCTCAGCTCCCTTATAGCGCCGCATGAAGGGTAAAAATATTGTCATTGACGCCTGCGTCTTTTCGGCGTTGCTTCATAAAGAAGCCTACTCCGATGCTGCACGACAAACGATTCGGCAGTTGGTGGAAGATGATTACAGCCTGATTGTTCCAGACCTCTTTCTCTACGAACTACTGTCAGTGGCAAAACACAAGCGAGCCGACGTCAGTGCGACCTTACGTTTTTTCCGCTTTTTTACCGCTTCGTCACTGAAAGTCGTTGCGCTGAGCGATGAAATTGCCATCGAAGCATCAAGAATCAGCGACCAGGGGCACCCCAAAAGCGGATTCCCCAGCATCTACGATAGCGTTTATCACGCCCTCGCCATATTGCTTGATACCGACTTTATTACGGCAGACAAAAAGCACTATCTCAAAACACAGCACCTTGGGCATATTCGTCTGATTTCAGCGCAAGAGGTGCAGTAGTACCTATGCTTATGCATCCACGTTGAGTCCTGGAAATTGCAGAGTGTGGCTTATGACGGCAAGGCGCTCATATCCATTACATGCCTGCATCGGCAGAGTTGAGAAATCGAAACTCCACTACTACTTGGATTATGAAATTCCACTTCAGGGAAGGGACGATCATCGTCCGCTTCAAACCACTCATGTATTGCCTCAGCAGAATATGACGGGATATCCGTACCTTTATCGATGAGTGCGAGAGCACATTCGATTAACTCTGCCGTTGCTTTCTTCTCCTCAACCATATTATCGGCATGATCTGAGGAGCTTGACGTATTGCTCTACATCTTCGCTTGGGCGCAAGACCAAAAGAGCCAACACGGTGACGTGTGCGGCCACCTCGCCTTTGTGCGCAGAAGCCGGCCATTGGGACGGCATTCATGCAGGGAGATACTGAAATACGTGTCTGGCAATACTACGAGCCTTTGATGGCGTGGCAAGGTGCAAAAGTGATTTGACTCGCTGAGCGAAGGACATCGGGTTATTTCAAAACAGATGACTCCATTTTTTGCGAGACATGTTCGTGAATGAGAGACATGACGACCGTTTGATATGGTACTCCCTCGCGCATTGCGTAGTCTTTCAGACGTACCCAATCTGTTTGGGGTATGCGAAGCGATATTTCTTGGCGTCTTTCTCGAAGTGTATTTCGCGCCATCTGTTGTAGCTCGGAGAGTCGTTCAGGTGTCAGAAGGCTTGGGGCGTTGTCATACTCTCATGCTTCAATGGATTCAATAAGCTCTTTTTCCTCATCATCTAAATAAGATCCAATCGTCGGTATTGTCTGTTCTGATTTCATGACTATTTTTTAGTAATATATTGTGCGTGGTATTTTCGGCTTGGAAATACCGTTTTGAGAAAATGTGTTCCGTCCGCTTCTCGGACATACGGCACAACGTGAGCATATCCATTTATCTCTAGTATGAAAATGCGCTGATTCTCTCGGGATGGATGCGGAATATCATCAAGGATTTTTCAAGATTCAAGCGCGACAACGCAATCTTCAAAACCAACACATCAGCGATTTGTATGAGAAGCAAGGAGTTTTGCTTTTTCTGGATTCCATCGTACTTGTATCATACGAGTAATAGTATGGGTATAGTATTACTTGTCAAATGTTGCTTGCACTTCACCTCCCTGCAAAATCTCTTCGATCACGCCTGAGGAAGACCAACGTAATAACATCATCATTGCCCCGCAATTATACGTTGAAAACGGCGCTGTAAAGCCACCGATTCCCGAGCCTCTGAAGGAGAGGGACACATTTGAATTGCTCAGAAATAACGGATGGCTTGACAGCTTATTGTATGTCCAGCGTTTTGTGCAAAGAAGAAGGAGAAAAGGGTCAATGATGATGTCGTTGATCTTTTAATTCTTTATTCATGAACCATGAATACACACATTCCTTCCACTGCTCCTGCGGCAGTACATAAAATCATCCACGCTGACTGTCTCAAGGTGATGAAGAAAATCCCTGATAACAGTATCGACTATATCTGCTCGGATTTTCCCTACAACATTTCCAATCAGCCCTGACTGACGATGCGAGGGTCAAAGCTCGTTGCGTCTGATTTTGGCGACTGGGATAAATGGCCATCGATGCACGAGTACCTGGATTTTGTCTTCCAGGTATGCGAAGAATATCAGCGTATTCTCAAGCCCAATGCCAGTATGGTACTTTTTTTCTCGTATCGCTATGCCGGTTGGATTGGCTACGAACTCGAAAGGCGTGGACTGTTTACCTTCCGTCTGCCGATCATCCTCAACAAGACCAACCCTCAAATATCCTACCGCAAAAATGGTTTCCGTCCTTGCTATGAAATGGGACTTTGGTTGGTGAACGATGGTGGGAATTTTAACCCACCGAAAACCTTCAACTTCCTCGGACAATCAAAAATGAAGAGTGTGCTGAACTACCGCATCGGCAAGGAGGGAAGGAAGCAGACCAAACATCCTACCGAGAAGCCTGAATTCCTAATACGTGGACTCATCGAAGTATTCACGAACCCCTGAGACATTGTGCTCGATAGCTTTGCTGGAGGTGGTACAACAGGTGTCGCAGCCTATAGCGTAGACCGTCACTGCATCTCTATTGAACAGTCGGAGAAGTTTATCGAAATGATCGAACAAAGACAGTGGCGAGCACACAGAAGAAAGAAAAACACCAAGTAGGGCATAGCCCTACTTCTCTTGCATGTTCGAGATATTGACAAGTACTAAATACCAGTAGCCATCAAAATTTCTTCACACAATCTTCAGATTGCGCAGCCATCACACACCGTCAGACTACGAATGCTTGCCACCCTGTAGCGCCAACGCATCAACCGTAGAGCGGCTTGCAGTGCAAGATTGAAATGTTACCGGAACGGGGCGTTGGTGGAACCGTAAACGGTTTGCCAACGCCCTGAGTTCCGATACCATTTGATCTTGCAAGGGGGCAACCCCCTTAACCCCCAAAGCGGCACCGTGTAACCATCGTACTATGACCGGCACCCCTGAGCGACTGCGACGCTTTCGAGCGAACAAAAAGCGTAAAGAAGTCTATCTTGACCCTGACGCTTTTACATTGGTTTCGGCGTTCGCCGAAGAGCATGACATGGCATTTGGTGCCGCCCTGGTGCGGCTCGCCCTGGCCCAGTTGGAGGGGCAAATGCTCCCCAGTGCCCAAGAGCAAGCAGAGCGCCTGCGCCTCGAGGAGCAGCTGCGTGAGCTGAATATGCTCGTGCGCAAAATCAGCGATAACGTTAATCAGATTGCCAGACACTCGAACCGCATCGAAGCCCTACGCGATGAGCATGGATTACTGCAACACCTCAAATCATGCTGCGATCTGATGACAGAAAGTGCACATAAGGTATCGAGGCAATGATAATCAAGTCCATGTCACGAAAAGAAGCGAGCTTCACGCAGCTCTATGACTATATGGAGCAGGGGAGTGAGAAACAAGACGCCTCCTATATCCTGACGCAAAACCTGTTTTCCAGAGACAGAGCAAGCATCATTGCCGAGTTTCAAGACAATGCCACCTTACTTCCCAAACGTAAAAACGGCAATTATCTCTATCATGAAGTGATCTCATTTGAACGTCCCAAAAAAGACGTTCCCCTCAGCGTTCAAAAAGAAGCCCTCTATCAGTCAGCAAGAGAGTATCTGACAAAACGCTGCCCCAATAATATGGTCGTTGGGTATTTGCACGATGAAAAAGAGCACCATGTGCATTTCCATCTGATGATAAGCGCCAATGAAGTCGCTCAGAACAAAAGGCACCATTTAAACAAAGTGCAATTCGATCACGCGAAATCTCATGCCGAAAAGTTTGTTCTGAAACACTACCCCGAATTGGAGCAAGGAACAATTTTGTCAAAATCTAAAGAATACGGATCAAACAAACAAGACTTAGTAGACTGCTTTGAATATCACCATGCCATTTGTGCAGATCGAGAAGAGTTTCTGGCCGCAATGGAAGAAAGCGGATTCACCTATTACAAACGTGGCAATACCGATGGCTTTTTGATCGAAGCCACAGGGAAAAAACACCGCATCAAGACATTGGGACTCAAAGACAGCTTTGACGCATTGGCACATCGTAGTGCAAGCAATACAAAAACCGCCGCCCCTGCGCGGCAGGTGCAAGTAGAAATAGATAGTACTCGCACACATATTCTTTCTGCTCTAAACCAGGCACGCAATGAACATGAGTTCCAAAACGCACTGAAACGCTCAGGAGTGCAGTATTCCAGCATTGACCATACCTTTACCCCCGCAGGAGGAAACAGGCCGCTCAGCGTCCAAAAAATGGGCATAGAGGCAGCATTTGAGAATAGGGAACAGCGCTTTCAGCTCAATACCGTGCGACATGAACTCCAAGAACGACTCACTCGCGTGGCCAAGTCGTCGCGTTCTCAAGGTGAATATCAGCAAACGCTGCGCGATGAAGCGATTACCACTGATGGCGAGAGTTTTATCGATGATCTGACGCAGCTGCCCTTCTCTGTGGAAGAGCTAGCCCTTGAAGGGGCACTAGAAGCCATGCAGCAGCGATTCCAGGAACCCAAGAATCAAACTCGCGCCCAGATGCGCGCCACACTGCCTGAAGTCATGCAGGCTGCACAATCACTGCGCGAGTATGAGCAACTGCTCCGATCACACGATCTGCGCTACTACGAAGACAGTAACCGTTTCTATCATCGCGGTGCACGCGCGTCGTTTAGCCCCGAAGACCTGGGAGTCAGTAGCAATATTCAGAGCATGCATGCTCGCTTTCGCGCCCAAGAGCACGCCGCACGAACGACCCTCTATGGCCATATCATCATGGCAAGCGAGAAAGCCACGAGTAAAAACGACTTCCTCGCCCAGCTGAGAAGCTCAGAAATCTACCAAAACCGCGAGACACAAAAATTCTTTGATGCCAAGAGTAAATTGTCACTGAGCGCCGAAGAACTCGGTGTGCAATCCGCTCTTGCAGGGATGGAAGTGCGATTTACCGCGCAGCAGCACCGGCTCCGCGACCAGGTACGCAGCATCTGCGAAACCGCTGCCTCCAAACGTGACTACTTTGCCGCTTTGAAGCAGGCAGGGATCTCCTACAACGACGATACAGGACGCTTTTTTGAGAAACAGAGCCGCCTGTCGCTCAGCGCCGAAGAACTCGGTGTACATGGCGCACTCGATATCATGCATACCCGCTTCGAGGTCGCCACCACCGCTTCCAAAGCCGCCATGTATGAGCAAGTGGTTCGAGCCTCTCAGGGATCGAACTCCAAACGCGAATACTTTGCCGCCCTGCGTGAAGCAGGAATCTCCTACAACAATGATGCCGAGCGTTTCTACCGACGCGAGAGCAAAGAATCCTTCACCCTCCAGGAGCTGGGTCTGGTCGAGGGTCTCCACGCCATGCAGCAACGCTTTGACGGTATCGAGCAAGCAAAACTTGATGACACTGCCAAGCGTCTGGATTTTGTGCTGCAAAAATCCAAAAGACAGCAGCAATACGATGCGCTATTGCGTGAGAATGGTCTGCATATCAGTGAGCAAGACGGCATCGTTACCGTCTACAACCGTAATACGAAAACACGCCATAGCCTGCAAGAGCTGGATGCAGAAGCGCTGTATGCAGCGACCCAATCCAAAATCAAGCGTAATCAAAAAGCCTCTACCATCATGACCGCCATTGAGGAGCTGGGGTTTGGAGATTTTAGCGAGCGGGAAAAACGCGCCTATCACAAGGCGCAGCAGAAAGTCGCCAAAAAGGATGCTCAGGTCAAAGACCTGGGCGATCTGAGCTGGACGGAGTACTTTGCCGAGACCGCAAAAGAATGGATCCTCAATGACTTCTCGCATCGAGAAGCCCGAGGACGTAACAAAAAACGGCGCGATGCTCGCGTAGAGTGGGAGGTCGATAATACGATTCCACCTCCTGAGGATACCGCCCAGCACAGCGCCGACATCGAAACGATTCGCTCCGATAAAGCTGGAAAGCAAAAGGGCAGGGAGCGTGAGTGACGAATTCGCTTGGCTGTGTCACTCTGTGTGCAGGGTATTTTGGATTTCTGAGAGAGGCTTCGCCCCATGCTGAAAGTCCTTGATGGCGCTATTTCCTGGCTGGAGCGCAGCAAAAAAGAGGTCGCCACAGACGCGCAAAAGCGCGCGCCCAAACAGCAACAACAGACGCAACAGGCGCTCCAGAAAGACATCGAAGAGCGGCGGCGCGAGATTCGTGAAATCCGTGAACTCAAAGCCATGCAGCGCAGCCGTGAGTATGGCGATTAGGCTTCCATCCACACGACGAAATTCCATCACCACCTATAAGCTCCAGGATCAACTTGCTGGCTTGCTGATAGCGCAAAAGCCAGTAGAATCAAGAGAAACCGTTCGCATATCACCGCATGAGGCTTGTGAGATGACGAGAGCACTACCTACTAAACCCATACCGCCATGTGACTGAGTATGTCCAAACTGCTGTTTGGCACCATGAAAGGTGTCTATAAGGCGGGTGTCTGGCTCTATGGCCAGAATCGGCTCACCAAAGAAACAGGGGCACGCTTTGCCACCGCCTCAGAGATTCGCAAGATTGCGCACTCTTCCCACACAGGAGTACTCATCGATGGCAAGAATAAGCGCTTAAGTGACATCGACTCGTTTCAGGCCGTGGGAATTTTCTCTCCCCCTGGTCGAGGGAAAACGACAGGCTACATCGTACCCAATATCCTGAACAAGGCGCAGCAAAAATGCTCCATGCTGATCTCTGACCCCAGTGGAGAAATATTCGAGAAGACCTCAGGGTATCTTGCCTCCAAGGGCTATGACATTCAGGTGATCTGCCCCTCAGAGCCAGAGCTGTCCGCGCAATTCAACCCCTTTGAAGGGCTTGACCATCGCCATATCGATGAACTCGGAGCACTGTGTCAGTCCATTGTGCTCTCCAAATACGGAGGTGATAAAGAGCAGATATGGAATGACGGTGCGATTGATATTGAAGAAATCATTGCCAAGACGCTCGCCTATAGCGAGCCTGACAAGCTCAATCTTCCCAACATCAATTTCCTCGTACAGCGCTTTGGCTCAGAAGGGAAGGGGTTAGACGAGTGGATAATCCATAATTACCATAATCCTGTAGATTCCAGCGACACGACGATCATTGATGCCTGGAAGAGCCTGATTGCCCAGGAAGGCAAAATGCTCAGCTCCTTTGCAACGGTACTGCGCACCGCCCTCAAGCCGTTTAACAACCGGCAAGTGCAGGAAATCTTCTACGGCAATGACATCGACCTGCATCAGTTTCGTACCAAAAAAACGGCGATCTATATCCGACTCAAAGAGAACAAGATGCAGTACTACCAGTTTCTGATCGATCTGTTCTACACCAAGTTCTTCTCCGTGATGACGGAGCACATACCCAGCAAAAAAGAGCTAGATGTGTACTGCTTCTTGGATGAATTTGGCCATGCCTACGTGCATGGCTTCCCCACCATCATCAACAACATTCGTAAGTACCGCGTCTCCTTGTCGATGGTCTTCCAAAGTGTCTCGCAAATTACCTCGAAGTATGGCCAAGAAGATGGCAAAACCATCAAATCCGCCATCTCCAACACCATCGTCTTCGCTGGTGCAGATATCCAAACAGCACGCGAACAAAGCGAAAAGATCGGCAAGCGCGTCATACAGCAGAAAAAGTCCTTTGACGATCATGTGGAGCAGTACACGCAGGTGGATCTGATGCCCCCTGAAAAGATTCGTACCTTGGAGGCTGACAAACTGCTCTTCATCTCAGGAAATCACAGCGCCTTCACCACGAAATTCGTGCCCTACTACCACTCCAGCTCCAAGTTTCGCCGCGCTGCCAACAAGAAGCCCTACGCCCTCAAGCCCCAGAAGAACCGAGTAAAGAACAAGCTGGTGATTCCATGATCTGGGCAAGAAGAGACCTCCTAGCTTCTTTCGTCGAAATTTGACTTCTGTTCATTCGTGTATACCATCCACATGTACAATAGAGATTAACTAAATATACGTGTTTGACTGGAATGACAAGAAAAATCAAACTCTGATCGCTGAGCGCGGCATCTCGTTTGAGATGGTGATCCAGGCAGTCGAAAAAGACAATGTTCTTGCAGATCGCCTCAAACACCCGAACACTGAGAAGTACCCCAACCAGTACCTCATGGTTGTTGCGATTGACCGTTACGCTTACAACGTCCCTTTCGTGGAACAAGAAGACGGCACACGTTTTCTCAAGACTATTTACCCCAGCAGGGCGGCCACCAAAAAATATTTCCTAAGAGATACTCCATGAACCAAGCCACACACCTAGACCCTCCGTACCTCGATGACGAAGAAAAAGAGATGATGGAAGCCTTCAATCGCGGTGAGTTTTCAGAAGGTCTCACCGGCGATGCACTCGAGTCTCAAAAAGAGAAGCTCCGCGCTATGGCAAAAGAAACACTCAAAAGACGCTCTATCAATATCCGCGTCAATGAGCGTGACATCCAAAAGATACAAGCCATTGCCAGTAGAGACGGTATTCCGTATCAGACGCTCATTACATCCATCATTCATCGCTACGCGGAAGGGACACTCCGTCGCGCTGATCCATGAACCCCCATACTGCCAAATCGCACCATTTTTCATAGATAAGCTGTGCTTGACTACATTCGAACCTTCGTAGCAGAGGCTGCAGCGCATTCAGTGAGCGAACTCATCATCGCTTGTTTTTTGTTTGGTTTTATCGGCTTTGTCAGCATCTGGGCACTACGCCAGCACATATTAGTGAAGATCTTTGTGGGGTTTCCCTTCATTGTTGCAACAGGGACAGTGGCGCTGGGATCAGGGCCACTCATTCAGGTCAGTTGCATCGTAGGAGCGCTCATAGCGGTGCGGGGGATGTTGGTGGATTGACGATTCTCTTGAATCATCTATCATGACTCACTGACTATTTCTCTTCGTCTTTCTCGAGAAATATTTTCTCAACCCAAGATCACTGAAACGCTTTTTCTAAGCGTGATTCCACTGCATCAAGCGCTCTCTCCGACCTCTCAATAATCGAGTCTCGTATTTCCGTTGCGCGAGGCGAGCTGACCTTTTCATTCCATAGTGCGTGAAGGAAACTGTTTTACTCGTATGAGACCCAAGCGTTTTTCATAACGTTCTGCTTACTATATAATTTCGTTGTATATTATATTAGCTTCCTAATATATTGCAACCTACTGGATTACCTGTTGCAAAAATGATTCATAAATATTGCAGCGACACTTCAGAACAGACAGCAAACCCTGACCTTTTTCTCTTCCGTTGACCCTCGATATAGCCCTATGTTACAAAAGTTATGCACAAGAACTTTGATACGACTATGCGATGGATCGCCCTTTTACTCTTCAGCCTCCTCTCCGTCCAGGCTTCAGCACAGAGCTACAACTTTGAGGTACAGGGAAAGTGCGCAGTCATCATTGCCTCGCGTGCCAGTCTGAGTGAAGTCAATGACTACTATCTGAAAATCCCCGCAAAGCATCGCTACCTGGTCAGTGTTTTCCCCAGTGCCAATGGCTGGTATGCCATCTCCTATGGTTTCGTCAGTTCTGAAGCTCGATACGAGCAAATAGCGCAGCTCGTTCAAGCTGGTGAGATTCCATCAGACTCGTTTTGTTCCTCAGGGCAGAAATTCCAGCCACGGCTCGCAACAGATCGCTCTCGAGTGTATTCCTATCCTGCGCGAGAACAGCTATCAGTGATCGATCTTGATCCCTTCAAAACGGTGCGTATTCGTCCTGCATCGGCTCGGAGTGCCGACTCTCCCTGCACTGGTATTTCAGCGCGGGTACGGCGACACACTGAAAGCGGCAATCAATACAACCTCTTTGCCAGTGGTCGCGCCGAAGCCGCTCGTTCGGTGCGGATTATTACCGAGAAATGTCCACACCGATTGGCCATAGATGCCACCGTAGCCCTGCAGCGATTCGAGTCTCTAGCAGAGGAATATGCGGATGCCGCCAACGAACGCCTTGAGCAGGTCATGCAAGATCGGATCGTCATCCATTTTCAGGAGAAAGGATTGGTGGGAGGGCTTCTCAGCATGTACTCACCCAGAAACCTTGGGGGACTCATCCTGGATAACGCCAGTGAACATGCGGATCTCGCTCCTGTAAATAATCAGCTCAATCGCGCCCAACAAGCAGTTGTTCGCTTGATAAACGCCGGACTCTAGCGCATGGTTACGAATGCTCTGCTTGACCTTCTCAAAGTCCTGCGATGGACCTATGTGAGCATCTGCAATACCGCCACGGCGTTTTTCAACTTCCTGGCCAAGCTCTTTGGGGCCAATATCCGCTTTTACCCCATTGATGAGCCACTACCAGAGCATGCCCATCTCTACCAACTCCGCGACACAATAATGGGGAAGCAGTCTAAACCCTCAGCAACAGCGCAGCAGGGAAGTCAAAGTTCAGGAGGCAACAACCAATCTCCCGATTTTTATAAAGCGCAGTCAGATCGCAATTTTGCGCGATATGAACGAGAAAAGGCGCGAGCAGTAAAAGCTGAGAAACACGTACAGTCACTCGAAGCCCGACTCCAGCAGGTACAAAAAGACCTGACGCGAGCACAGAAAGAAGCAATACAGGCCGCTCACGCAGCTCTGGCGCCAAAGCCAGCTCCCGACCACCGCAGTGATGAAGAAATACTCGGTGTGGGGTCTGATCACAGCCTCAGCGAACTCAAAAATGCCCATATTCGTCTGGTCGGTCGTTACCATCCCGACAAACACCAGCATATGTCTCCAGCCTTCCAGCAAGAGTCAGAGCATGAATTCCAGCGAATCACACGAGCCTATGAGCGGCTGAAAGCCAGGCTCGGCGAATGATCGAAGCGATCCTTACGCCGATATTCTTCCATGGCCACGCGGTCTATCGTGCATTCGTGCAGGGCGATATCGAGACGCTGATCGTGTACTTCATCGCCGTAATGGTGATATTTTTTGGCTATTCGCTCTTTGTGACCTTCGCTCGTCCTCTGATCTATTGGTTCGAGATACTGTTTTTTTGGCTCAATCGCATACTGTGGTTTCTCATCAATCCAATGCGATTTCTTTGGAAAAACCCTAATCGAAAATCACCGCGTGGACTGTTTATGCTGACCACACTGAGCGGCATCTCGCTTGCGTGGTTTGTCCTGATCTACATCGTCACGACGCCGATTCGGATCATTCTCGCACTCTACTACGATGTATTGCTCTTCCTCACGGTATCGGTGACAGACAACATCGAGGAGTTCATCTCTCCCAAGATCGGAGCCATGAAATACAAGAAAGGTCTGAGCTATGGCTTCTTCTATATCCTCACCCTGCCCTGGCGTTTTGTACGGTTCCTGTTTAAGAGTGTCTTCTACCTCTTGGATAGCTTCTTGATGTTTGGGGTCAGTGTGGTGTTTCCCACCCTCACCATGCTGCACGGAACGGGGTTCCGCGAAGCAGGCACCAAAATCACGCAATCTGGTGACTGGAAAGTCGGTGGGGGCAATTATGCTGGCACAGGGATCTACTTCGGCATAGATGGACGCACTGCCAAGCATTACGCGCCATCTGGAAGTAATCACAGCATCATCATTGCGCGAGTCACGCTGACCTTCTGCAAAACTATAGCCACGTTACCTAAAGAAGAACGAGAAATGATAGGACTCGGTCAGCCAGGTGAAGAGCTGGCCAATCGAGTCAAAGGCTTCTATCGCTCAGTGGAACACTGGCGAGAATTAGGCTGGTGGGAATACTGCCTGCTCCAGCCTGGAAAGATGGATAGCTTCATAAACTCATGGCGATTGCGCCCAGTGGCACTCATCAATGATGCGAAGATTGTCCGCACCTATGGCGGGTTCTCCCACTACTGCAAGCATATTCCCAGTCTGGTGGCTGGAGGATTATCGTGGTACGTTATATTTCTGTTCATAGAAGCGACAGCTTCAGCAGCACTTGGAGGGAAGTAAAGAAATATCCAAAACACTAAAATAATTCATATAAAACGGGCATAATATATATTAAATATTTAATTTAGAACTCCATCAATGACAAGGAAAAAGGATGAACAGTACGCAAAGAAACGGACAAAAGGAACTCGACATAATCGCATCAGCGTGTGGATCTATATCAAGACTGTACAGCTTGTGCAATGATGAGTTGGAATCCCTACAACTTGAAATGATTAAATATAGTTTCAAGTTTCACTATGACAACAACGAATTTTATCAAGAATTATGTAGATGTGCATCATTTACTCCAGTGGATCTAAATACCACAGATGACTTAATAAATATACCATTGATTCCCGTTTCAGCCTATAAAGGGCAGGATAGCCATAGACTTTTATCTGTAGATCTATCAGATATAGAGCATGAGATGCGTTCAACCGGAACTTCAGGAATCCCAAGTGTTTCAAGGAGGTGCAGTAAAACAGTAGATCTAGGTGTGCAAAGTACATATGGCATGTATAGAGAATTTCTAAAAATATCCAAAGGTGCTGGACTCTATCTTTGCCCCTCTACAGAAGAAATTCCCGAGATGGGAATGATAAAAGCGCTAAACATGCTTGCAGGATTACTAGATACGCACAAATTCTTAGTGCGGAATGAAAAAATGATCCCTGAAATGGCGCTAGAGCAACTAGAAGAGTGGTCATCATTTACACGTCATATTATTGGACCACCTTTTTTAATACATAGATTTTTGACTTATCTGCAAGCTACAAGTAAAAAAATACAACTCGACCCAGATACGATGATAATCACTCTAGGAGGTTGGAAGCGATTCACAGGCCAAATGATTTCTCGCGTAGAGTTTAACAGCTTATGTTCTGAGTGGCTGGGAGTAAAACACCAAAATATTCGTGATATATACGCACTAGTTGAGAGTAATATAATTGCAATAGAGAATGAAAAAGGCGTCAAACACGTTTCTCCTACAACTAGGATATCTGTTCGTGATCCTGAAGATAAAGCGAGAGAGATGGACGTTGGCAAACCAGGTCAACTCGCAATATATGATCCAACGAATCTAACTATTCCGGGATTTCTTTTAACAGAAGATATTGTAACATTAGAAAAAAAACCTGATAATGATATATACCAACCGTATTCCAAATTGCCGCTAGCCCCTTGCGGTGGCTCTTCATCTCGGTGTAGCCTGAAACCATGAAAGATTACACGCTCGACTCGCACCAGCTCGCTGGACTCCGTGTACGCCACAAGCGCTGCCGTGACAAGAATCAAGCAGATCGCATCAAATGCGTGATTTTGCTCGCTTCAGGCTGGAGCGCTCAGCGTGTGGCCGAAGCGCTCATGATGGACGAACAGACGGCTCGGCGTATCTTTGATCGTTTTAAAAAAGGCGGCCCTGATGCCCTGGCAGAGCAGCGTGGCGGGAGTGAAGCGTGGTTGAGTGAGCAAGAGCAGAGGCAACTGAGCGCATCCGTGGAGCAGTTGTGCTTTGAGAATGCGGCACAAGTTGTGGCGTTTGTCGCTGAGCACTACGACGTTCATTACAGCGAGCGAGGGATGATCGCGCTCCTGCATCGTCTGGGCTTTAGCTACAAACTGACCACCCCCGTGCCGTGCAAAGCCGACACAGAGGCTCAGGAAGCGTTCATTGCTGAGCATGAGAAGTTGCTGGAAGAGAAAGCGCCAGAAGATCCGGTTTTGCACATTGATGCCACGCATCCGACACACAACAGCGTTGCGGGGCGATGTTGGATAAAAAAGGGGCAGAGCAAGGCACTACTGAGCAATAGTGGTCGCCACAGACTCAACATTCATGGTGCGGTGGATGTTGAGACGCAGCGAAGCGTGGTGCGATTTGACGAGACGATCAACGCCGACTCGGTCGTAGCCCTGTTTCAAGAGATCGAGAAAGGCTACGCCAAGGCTCAAAACATCCACATCGTGTGTGACAACGCCCGCTACTATCACAGCAAAATCGTCCAAGCTTACTTGGAGACATCGCGGGTTACGGTGCACTATCTGCCTCCTTATTCGCCCAATTTGAACTTGATTGAGCGATATTGGAAGTATTTCAAGACGACGGTGCAACGAAATCGTTTTTATCCAACGTTTTCAGAATTTAAAGCCGCTTGTCGAGCATTTTTTGATAATCATGCAGCTCATGCTGAGGATTTGGCGCGACTGCTTAATCCAAAATTTCAGGTTATTTAAATGAATGCGGCATTTCCGAATTCATCGGGTATA
>CAKZUS010000362.1 GCA_937921805.1 uncultured Granulosicoccaceae bacterium | reverse complement strand
CTTCTCGACAACACCGCCAATCTTATGCAACAGATCCGGTATATCAGCGTCCTGGATGCGCGCTAAGGCTCGCTCAACAGCATCAATGCCTTGTACCTCGACTTGAATCGAAGCACTCACTAGAAACGTCCTAGCTGTGTGCGCGTGAACAGCCGCTCGTCAGAATGAATCACAACGCCATCATCAAGCGACGGTTCTTCACCGTCGTCAGAATCGCTGTCGTCATCAGGCAGCGTCAATGCCGCTTTGCCATCAGACACACGCTCTAACCATTTAGTCGCGTCATCGAAGCGTTGGCGGCGCTCCTCAGAGACACCGCCGCCGTTCTCAGCCATCCAATACAAAGCGACATCGACGCAGTAGCGCACAATTACCGCTGGCACATGGGCGAGCGGTACATCGTATTGGCTCTGCAAAAAGCTATCGATATACGCCGACGCGTCTAAAAGCGCACGGTCAACCGCTTGCATATCGACGACGCCTTCGGGGTCTGTGACGATATGCAGCGATTCAGGGCCGTAGCGCTCGGTGATCGCGTCCGCTGATGCGTACATCAGGCGTCTCGCTGTGCCCAAGCGGCGTCGCGTAGTGCAGCGCTCACCTTAAACTTGACCAGTTCGCCTAGATCACTCACTTTAGGTGGTTCCTTGGCATCCATCACGGCAAACGCTTCAACGAGTTCAGCGATTTGATCAGCATCAAACGTTGGCTCTGGCGCTCCGCTTTCGATCACAAACTCGGGATCGGCGCTAATTTGAGCAAGTTGAGCCTCGGTCAGGTCAAAGCCTGACCCGTAATGAGGGATATATACGCCCGCCCGGCGCATGCCGGGGCGGCGTAGGCATTTCACAAAGACCATCATCAGAGGAAGTCCGGCACAAGCGTGGTGAACTTGCCTTTCAGCTCGTTACTGACGACCTGGTTCCCGTCTGCGTACAGCTCACGGTCTAACAACTGAGTTGCTTTCTTTTCGAGCGAGGGGGGTACGACCAACAAGTTAGGCTTCAAACCCAATGGACGACCTCCATCAGCCTTAAATTCGCGCATGCAAGCGTAGGCTTCCCAGAGGGAGTCGATAGTTAAATCGGCTTTCACGCCAATGGCCATCTGCCAGAAGCCGTAGCCGACATTACAGCGTAGATCCACACCATAGCGGTACACATCGCGCATAAACACCGATTCGTCATCCGCTTTGGTCATGCTGGTGAACTTCGGCGCTTGGCGGCTCTGGAAGATAAGCGGCTTCAATGCCCGGGTGGTGCTGAGTAAGTACCAAGTATCACCCGTATAACTACCGTCAACAATGACGTTCGACACGCTTTTATCGGTGCCCGTGCCGTCAACGCTGGAGTTAACCGGGTGATCGGTGTCAAAGAAGTTTTGGCCGTCGTAGCACGCATTCTTAAAGCCGTCTTTGAGTACGGGCCAAATCAGTTCATCAGGGAACACAGCCGTAGCGCGCCCCATCTCTTCCATCATGGGCGCGTAGACGCCTAAGGAATCGTCTTCGATATCGGTACGTTTTACGCTGACCGTGCTTTCGAACTGCTTGTTAAAAATCTGGTAACCGTGTGCTTGCATATCTCGCAAAACACGGTCCCCAACCCACTCACGGAACCCAGGCCATTGACCGAGCCAACCGTACGTATTGCTCGCCGTAGAGGATTTGATCGTGGTAGCAATCGCGCTGTATTGCGGCGCCGCCATGCCTAAGCCCTTCTGGAAGTTGGCTTTGTACCCAGTAAAGAGGCTTGTTAGTAGCTGTGGGGTAATGATGACGGCCATTACGCGGCCTCCTTCGCTTTGGTGAAGTCTTCTTCAGAGAGACCCAACATGCTGCATGCAGCCCTGTCCTCATCGCTCAATGCGCCGTTCGCTGCGGGTTTGCGCTCTGGCATTAGTGCAGGGTCTGCGACCTTGGGGGCACTTTCGACAAATTTGGCGAACTGCGCTAGCCCGCCCTCTTGCTTGCAACAGGCGCGGTGATAATCGGCGGTAGCAGGGGTAATCACGCCTTTATCCAGTGCGCCGTTGATCGCTGCTTCGATCTTTTCCGCCTGTTGTGCCGTTTCGATCTCGGTAAGTTTCTGCTCGGCGTTAGTGGCACGCTCAACCGCTTTATCGTGGTCCTCGCGCGGGACAAACTTGTCCAGTGACGGTGCGTCAGCACGGTTCATCGCGGTATCCCGGTCAGACTTCAGCGCGGTGATTGCCTCGACGACTTGCGCATCGGTAGCGTTTGAGGAAAGACCGAGCGCAGTGCACACGGCCAATGAGATTTGCTCTGGCATGGTGTTGTCCATAGAGTCGTCGCGCCGGTTGAGCGCTGTAAGGTGGAGATTGGGTTTGTTGGTGAGTCCAACGGAGTCCAGCGATGTAATACGCCGTGAATTGCGTTCAAACACGAAGACGGGGGAGACGTAGCGGTAGCCCTGTTTGGCAACGAGGTCTTTCCCTTCGGCATTCCAAGCAACTTGCCCCCAGATCGCGCCACCGTCGCGCACTTCCAGCGCTTTCACCCAGGCTATCGCGGGGGCGGCATCGCCATTCTTGGCTTTGATCTCGGTTGAGTGTTCAACGTCAAACGGCAAGTCTGCGCCGTTTTGGGCAAACGCGGTGATGATGTCGTCGGGGCGATCATTCACCCACCATCGACCGTCGCGACCTTTTACGCGCTGACCAGCGGGTATGAGTTCGACCCATTCGGGGACGTTGTCGGGTAGCTCAGTGTTGAGCGCAATTGTGTTTTGCATACCATGGACGGTATGCAGTGGCGAGGGAGTCTAGTAGGTGCAGTTATGCACTAGAGTCGCACAGCGTGTGCCCATTCTGGCGGAAACTCGTCTTGCTCAACCTCCGGAGTGGGCAAGACGCCTTCTACATACCACCACGACTCCAGAACTGCACCAATGGTGGTCAATGTCGGCGGAAACTCCAGGTTGTAGTAGTTGAACCCCTGAACCTCACTACTGGCATACCCCTGTTTTTGCGCTTCTGAGAGCATTTTCTCAACAGTGGCCGCATCTCGGCCACTAATTACACCGCTTGACTCATCAAAAGTGAACGACACGGCTCGAGCTAGCGATGTTCTAGGTTGCAATTCAATGTCCATGCGGTCCCTTACTTA
>CAKZUS010000361.1 GCA_937921805.1 uncultured Granulosicoccaceae bacterium | reverse complement strand
TGGCCAGTCAAACCCTTGCAGCAGAGCGGGCGCTGTTGGCAGAACTCGATACGCTATCGGGTCGCGATGAGGCGATGTTGGCGCTGGCGCTAGGGGAGTTAAGTGCTCGCTTAGGGGCGACTGATATGAGTGTGCTCGATGATCAGCGTAGCGTGGTGGCGACCAGCGGTGGCGCTGGCCTGGGTGCTCTGCAGCCCAGCATTCCCGATCAAACGGCTTTGAGTGCTGCGCGTGAGAACGGGAGCTATAGCGTTTTGGATACGAATGCGCAGGGCTTAGTCGTGCGTGTCGTCGCGCGCTTGGTGGACAATGACGCGAGTTTGTCGAATCGATATGTGGCGGGCCTGTTTCCCATTGAGTCGCGACAGGCTAGCCTGGCCGAAGGGGTCGAAGAGGTGTACTCGCGCTATCAGCAAATTTTGTTCTTGCGTGAACCCGTGCGCTGGAGCATCTCGCTCACTCTCACCCTTACCGTTGTACTCAGTATGGTTGTGGCGATTTGGGTGGCACTGATTACCGCGCGGCGCCTGCTCCAGCCGGTGCGTGATCTGGCCGCCGGCACACGCGCTGTGGCCGATGGCGACTACCAAGTGGTGCTGCCTGCAGACAGCCGAGACGAGTTGGGTTTTCTGGTCCAGTCTTTTAATGTGATGACGCGCCGCCTCGGACAGCTCAGCCTCTCTAACGAACGTTCCCAACAAGCCTTAGAGCAGCAGCGCCACTACTTGCATGCGGTGTTAGCGCAGCTACGCAGCGGCGTCATCGTATTGGATGCCGATGCGAGCATTGTGACGCTCAATGCCGCGGCCACGAAGCTGTTGGGCCTCAGCGAAACGCAGCTACGCCAACTCGATTGGCAGGCGGAGCATGAGGGCGTCGTGGCAAGCTTTGTCTATGGAGTGCGCGATAAGCTCGGCACGCCGCCGCCTTGGCGCCTTGATATTGACTCGACCGCCGGCGCGCAGCGTTGCCACCTGTCGGTCAGCGCGGTGCGTTTTGCTGCCAGTGCACACGAGGCCGACGGCTTGCTGTTGGTCGTCGATGATGTGACACCCGTAGTGCGCGCCCAGCGCGAAGCGGCGTGGAGCGAGGTAGCGCGTCGCCTTGCGCACGAGATTAAAAACCCCCTCACCCCCATTCAGCTCGCAGCGGAGCGCTTGCAGCGCCGCCTGCATAAGCAGCTCGCTCCCGATGCAGCGGCCTTGCTACAACGCTCTACGCACACCATTGTGCAGCAGGTCGATTCGCTGAAATCGATGGTCAATGATTTCAGCGACTATGCCGCCCGATCGCAGAGGGGGGAGCTAGTCGTGCAGGATTTGGCGGCTTTAATCAGCAGCGTGTGCGACCTCTATGGCGATGAGCGCGTGCGCTGGCAGGGTTCAGAGCCTGTGCGGGTTGCGCTCGATTCTGTTGCCCTGCGCCAGTTGTTGCACAATCTGATCAAGAACGCCGCCGAAGCGGGCGCGCAGTGCACGATAATCAGCCTACACAGTGCCGCGCCAAGCGCAATACTGTGTGTTGATGACGATGGCCCCGGCTGGCCGACGGCCTTATTAGACGAGCTGTGTGAGCCGTATGTCACCACCAAAGCACGCGGAACGGGATTGGGCTTGGCCATTGTGCGGCAGATCGTCGAGCACCATCGTGGCAGCCTGGCATTGCAACAGGCGCCTGTAGGTGGTGCGCGCATCAGTATAGAATTGCCACTAGCACCTCTCTGAGAGACAACATGGGCGAGAAGAAACGCGTTTTGGTCGTCGACGATGAGCCAGATATACGCGGTCTGATTGGTGAGATTCTGAGCGACGAAGGGTATGACGTGACCCTCGCTGGCAGTGGCGCCGAGGCCAATAGTGCCTTGGCGCAGATGACGCCAGACCTGGTATTGCTCGATGTCTGGATGCCTGACATCGACGGCATCAGTCTGCTAGCGCAGTGGCGCGCTCGCGACCATAGCTTGCGTTTTCCGGTGGTGATGATTTCGGGGCATGGTACGGTAGAGACCGCCGTAGAGGCCACCCGCCTCGGCGCGGTCGATTTTGTGGAAAAACCGGTGTCGTTGTCGCGCCTGCTGGCCACGCTGGAGAAAGCCTTTTCGCGCTGGGTACCGGCGCTGGCGGCGACTCCTCCCGCGCCATTGGTGGGCAATAGCGAATCGATGCGAACTTTGCGCGCCGACATTGAACGCTTTGCAGCGCTGCAAGACACGGTGCTTGTTGTCGGCGCCAGTGGCTCGGGTAAGACACTGGTTGCGCGGCATTTGCACCAGAACAGCCCACGCTCTAAGGGGCCGTTTGTGGTATGCCGTGCTGAGTCGCTAGATGACGACAATGCCGCGATCGAACTGCTTGGTGTTGAGCACGATCAGCACTGGACGCCGGGGTTGTTAGCCCAAGCCCAAGGCGGGGTGTTGCTGCTCAGCGACTTACACGAGCTGGGTTTGCAGGCGCAGCGAATACTGCTGACAACGCTGGAGCGCGGACAGTACCGGGCTGTGGGCGGGCAGCGCTCGCACCCACTCGATCTACGCATTATTGCAAGCAGCGTAGACGACGAGGCTCTAGCACTGCAGCTCGACCCGGTGCTGTATGAGCGCTTATCCGCGATTATTTTGCGCACTTGCGCTCTGGATGCACGCCGCGAAGATATCCCCGCACTCGTGACGCATTTTGTTGACCAACTGACAGAGCTGGAGCAATTGAGCTATCGCAGTTTTGACGTGGGGGCTAAAAACCGACTGCGTCATCAGAGCTGGCCAGGGGGGGTGCGTGAGCTGAGAAATATGGTGAAGCGCCTATTGCTCCTGTCCGAATCTGAACACATCGATGCGGCAGAGGTTGGCCGGTTTTTGGTGCAACGTGTGCCTGATATTACAGGAACTCAGTTTGACCTCCCCGTGGAGCTGCCGTTAAGAGAGGCGAGGGCCGCTTTTGAGCGGGCGTATTTGTTGGCACAGTTGCGCGACGTCGGGGGACGGATGAATGAGTTGGCAGCCAAGGTGGGCATGGAGCGTACGCACCTCTATCGCAAGTTGCGTGCGTTGGACATTGATCCCAAGCAAATTAACGACGAGAGCTAAATGAAAATCGTCGTGTTAGGCGCTGGGCAGGTCGGTTCGACCGTGGCGCAGAGCCTTGCCAAAGAAAATAATGATGTGACGGTGGTTGACGTCAATGCGGCAGTGCTCGCGGGGCTGAATAACCGCCTAGATTTGCGCACGGTGCAGGGGCGGGCGCCATTTCCCGAAGTCATGCGCCGCGCGGGGATTGAAGACGCCGATCTTCTCATCGCTGCTACTAGTAGCGATGAGGTGAATATGGTGGCTTGCCAGATCGCATCCAGTTTGTTTCGTACACCGACGAAAATTGCGCGTATTCGCGCGGCAGAATATGCGCATGAATCGCAACTGTTCTGCCGTGAACACTTGCCTATTGACCGTATTATCAGCCCCGAACGCTTGGTGACACGCCATGTGCAACGGTTGGTGGAGTTCCCTGGTGCGTTGCAGGTGATGGACTTTGCTGATGGCAGAGTCCAGTTGGTTGTGGTGCGCGCCGTGGAAGGCGGGCCGATGGTCGGCGAGCCGCTGCGGGCATTGCCTCAGCACTTACCGGGAGTCGACACTCGGGTGGCGGCTTTGTATCGCGACGGACAGGCGATTATTCCTCGTGGCGATACCGTCGTTAATGCCGATGATGAGGTGTTTTTTCTGGCCGCAACCGAGCATGCACGCCGAGTGATGCACGAGATGCGGCGGCGCGAAGGGCGCACGCGGCGGGTGGTGATTGCCGGCGGTGGCAATGTAGGGCGCGCGCTGGCGGAAAACCTAGAGCGACACTACAGCGTCAAAGTGATCGAGCGCAGCGATGCGCGCGCCGATGCTTTGTCGCAAGAACTATCCGCTGCGCTGGTGCTGCATGGGGATGTCTCGGATCACGAACTATTGGTCGAGGAGAATATTGGCGAGGCTGATTTCTTCTGCGCGCTGACCAATGATGAAGAGGTCAATATTCTCTCCGCGATGCTGGCTAAGCGCCTGGGGGCGAGTAATGTCGTGGCTTTGGTTAACCGCGATGCCTACCATGACCTGATGCCCCAGACCATGATCGATATTGCCGTTGCGCCCAACACCATTACTGTTAGCGCGTTGTTGAGCCATATTCGTCGCGGCGATGTCGTGGCGGTGCATGCTCTGCGTGGCGGCGCCGCCGAAGCGATCGAGGCGATTGCTCACGGGGATCGCGAGACTTCGCAAGTAGTCGGGCGCAGCATTAGCGAAATAGCACTGCCGCCAGATACGATGATCGGCTGCATTGTTCGCGGGGAACAGGTGCTGATGGGGCATCACGATCTGGTGATTGAAAGTGAGGACCACATGATTTTGTTGGTCGCCGATAAATCGCGCATGCTAGAGGTGGAGCGTTTGTTCCAAGTCGCTGTGACGTTCATCTGATGCTGAGCGCAGCGGATAAGCGCAGAGTGCATATTCTGCAGCGGGTGCTGGGATTACTCAGTGCGCTGTTTAGCGTGACCATGCTACCGCCGCTGGCTGTGGCGTTGTGGTATGGCGATGGAGGGGTGCGCGAGTTTCTTGCGGGGGGCTGTTTGAGCTTGCTCATTGGGCTGCTGTTGTATTGGCCTGTGCGTCATGAGCGCAGCTCAATTGGCCTGCGCGATGGGTATTTGATTGTGACCCTGTTCTGGGCAGTGCTGGGGTTTTGTGGCTCGATTCCTTTGTATGTCTCTGATTCTCTGGATTTGAGTTTTGCGGGCGCCTTATTTGAGTCCTTGTCGGGCCTCACGACGACAGGGGCTACCGTCATCGTGGGGCTTGATGAGCTGCCGCACTCGCTGTTGTTCTATCGGCAGTTTTTACAGTGGCTGGGCGGCATGGGCATCATCGTGCTGGCGGTCGCCATTTTGCCCATGTTTGGAATTGGGGGGATGCAGCTCTATCGCGCCGAGGCTCCTGGTCCGAATAAAGACGCCAAGCTGACCCCGCGCATCGCCGAGACAGCGAAGTTTCTTTGGTATATCTACATGGCGCTGACGCTGTCCTGCACGTTGGCGTATTTTTTTGCGGGGATGAGCGCTTTTGATGCGATAGGGCATGCCTTCTCGACGGTCGCGATCGGGGGGTTCTCTTCCTATGACGCGAGCTTAGGGCATTTTGACAGTCGCATTATCGAGTGGATCGCGGTGTGCTTTATGCTGCTGTCGGGGGTGAATTTTGCGCTGCACTTCTTGGCGTGGCGCGGGCGCGATCTACGCAGCTACTACCGCGATGCCGAGTTTCGGGCGTATGCGGTGATTATTGCGTCAGCTGCAGTCATTACGGTTTTGTATCTCTACATCAGTGGGGGGTTCGGCTTTTGGCGCGCGCTCAACAGCGGAGTCTTCCATACGGTGTCGATTGCGACAACCACCGGATTCACCACAGGGGAATATGCGAGTTGGCCGAGCTTTTTGCCGGTGTTGCTGCTCTTTACAAGCTTTGTCGGCGGATGCGCGGGATCCACGGGCGGCGGCATGAAAGTGATTCGTGTTTTGCTGCTATTCAAGCAAGGCCTGCGTGAGCTGACGCGTTTGGTGCACCCAAACGCCAAACTGCACGTCAAGATTGGCTCGCATGTTCTGCCCGAGCAAACCCAAAATGTGGTGTGGGGGTTCTTTGCCGCCTATGTCGGTTTGTTTTTACTCTTGATGCTGTTGGTACTGGCGGCCGGGCATGATCAAGAAACGGCCTTCTCTGCCGTCGCCGCGACGATGAACAATCTTGGACCAGGCCTGGGCAAAGTGGGCGCTAACTACGCCAGCATGGATGACTTTAGTCTGGTGATTCTGACTCTCGCCATGTTGCTGGGGCGCTTGGAAATCTTTACGCTCTTGGTATTGCTCACTCCGGCGTTTTGGCGCAAATAGTATGAAAAAAAGCCAATACCTTGGCTCAGTGTTGGCGGCGGCCTTGTTGTGGAGCGTGGCGCAGTTGCCAAGCTCTCTGCGCGGCGCGCTGGCCCAGGGGTTGGTTGCTTGGAGCCTTCGCTATCGACCCCGCACCCTGCACGCGGTGCGGGCGAACTTGGCGCATGCTTGTGGCGACTGGCCACTTGCACAGCGAGAAGAGCTCCAGCGGCGCTACCTATGGCACTATTTTCGAAGCTTGCTCGATGGTGCGCGGCTGTGGTCGCTGTCTGCGCGGCGTATCGAAAGCGCAGTGCAGATCAGCGGGGGTGAGTGGATCGAACACTATCGTCGCCGTGGGCAGGGGGTGATATTGCATGTGCACCACTCGTTGGCTTTGGAGTTTGTAGCCCTGGCACTCGCTCGCCGCGTTCCGGTGGTGGGCTATGCGCGCGCCACGCGCGACCCCGTACTGAACAAGCTCATTGACGGTGCGCGCCGCCGAGCGGGAGTCGAGTTGTATCATCGGGGGGATTCGCTGCGCAAGGTCATTGGCGCCTTGCGCAGGGGGCGGGTGTTGTACTACTTTGCTGATGAGGACCACGGCGCGCAGCGAAGTCGGTTTTTGCCGCTATTTGGGCGCCCCAAGGCGACAATAAACGGCCTCTCTCGCTTAGCCTCACAAAGCGGGGCGGCGGTGGTGCAAGGGCAGAGTTGGTGGGATGCCACGCAGCAGCGCTACCGGTTGCATATTTCTCCGTTGCGCTATGCTCTACCCAGTGATGACTCTTGGCGCGATGCCACGCGCCTCAACGCAGAGATCGAAAAGATGGTGCTCAGTCAGGCCCCGCAGTATCTTTGGAAGTTAGAGATTTATAAAACACCGCCTCCGGGGGAGCGCAGTATCTACCTGTGAGAACCTGGGCGCCAAGCGAAAGGAAGACCATGGCGACAGTATGCGTAATCGGGGGAGGTGTAGGGCGACGTAGCGCCTATTTGGAAGCCGCTCAGGCGCTGGGTCATGCGTTAGGACAGCGCCGATGGAGCGTTTTGCTGTCTGGTCCTGTCGAGGGAACCTTGCGCATCGTCGCTGAAGCGGCGAAGGCGCAGCGCAGTCTGGTGCTGGGTGCCGAGTCCCCTTTGGCTCCCGTCGATGCGTATTTTGTCTTGCCTGGTGGCGCCGAGGCATTGTGCAAGCTGATGGGGGCAATACGCGACAATCAATCCTGCACTACCGATGCCGTGCCAATAGGAGTGGTGAATACGACAGGGTTTTACGATCGCTTGATCAGCGTCTTTAACTCGGTGCAG
>CAKZUS010000360.1 GCA_937921805.1 uncultured Granulosicoccaceae bacterium | reverse complement strand
GCAGTGGGCGTAGCGTCGCGTTGAGAGCCGACTGCTGCTGGCGGCGCTGCTTGGCGTTTTCTTGGGGCTTGGGCGGTGTGGTTTTGGGCGGCGTACTTGGAGAAGTGCTGGTGTCACTCGACGCCTCTTGGCGTGGCTCTGCGCTGCGGTCTTTTAGCCAGCGCGCGTAGTCGTCAAGGTCTCCCGAGTACGCCTCGGCCTTGCCACCGTACACCAGTATGAACTCCTCGCAGGTGGTGCGCAGCAAGTGCCTATCGTGCGAGATCACCACCACGGCGCCCTCAAAGTCTTGCAAGGCCACAGTGAGGCTGTGGCGCATAGAGAGATCCAGGTGATTGGTCGGCTCGTCGAGCAGGAGCAAGTTCGGGCGCTGGTAGACGACCATCGCCAGAACGAGGCGGGCTTTTTCCCCGCCCGAAAACGGCGCAATCGGTTCGAGTACTCGGTCTCCATTAAAGCCAAAACCACCGAGAAAACCGCGCAGCGACGACTCGCTAGCCTTGGGGTTGAGCTTGCGTAGCTGCTCTAGAGCGCTGCTATCGGGGTCGAGCTGTTCGAGCTGATGCTGGGCAAAATAGCCCACCCTGAGAGTCTTGGCTTGGATCACTTCGCCTGCCAGTGGGAGCAGTTCACCGGCCAGTGCACGCACCAGCGTAGATTTGCCCGCGCCATTGGGGCCGATCAGCCCGAGCCTAGCGCCCGCGAGCAGAGTAAAGTTGACGCCACTGAGCACGGTGTTATCGCCATACCCGAGGCTGGCATGTTCGGCCTGGAGCATATGGCTGGGCTGGCGGCCGGGGTCAGAAAAGGAAAACTGTAGTGCGCTATCGACGTGAGCGGGAGCGATGACTTCCATACGCTCCAAAGCCTTGACGCGGCTCTGCGCCTGGCGGGCTTTGCTGGCCTTGGCCTTAAAGCGGTCCACAAAAGACTGCATATGCGCGCGTTCGCGCTGTTGGCGCTCATACGAGGACTGCTGTAGCGCCAGCTTCTCGGCACGGCGGCGCTCAAAGGTGCTGTAGTTGCCTTGGAACAGCGTCGCGCGCTGCTGCTCGACATGGACGACGTGGTCGACGCTGGTGTCGAGAAACTCTCGGTCGTGTGAGACCAGCACCATCGTGCCCCGGTAGCGCTTGAGCCAGTCCTCAAGCCAGATCACCGCGTCGAGATCCAAGTGGTTGGTCGGCTCGTCAAGCAGCAAGAGATCGCTGCGACACATCAGGGCCTGCGCAAGTCGCGCCCGCATCTGCCAGCCACCACTGAACTGAGACAGCGGGGCATCGACTTGCTCGGGGCCAAATCCTAGCCCTTGCAGCAAGGCGCTGGCGCGCGCAGGGGCGCTGTAGCCGTCAGCTTGGCCAAACTCATCGAGCAGATGCGCCTCGCGCATGCCGTCTCCCGCGTCGCGGGCGGCCTCTATCTGCGCTTCCAATACGCGCAGCGCCGCATCGCCATCAATGACCGTATCGAGTAGGCTGCGCTGCGTATTGTCGGCCTCTTGGCGCACCTCGGCGATCACCCACTGCGAGGGCACGCTGATGTCGCCTACATCGCTGGCGACGCCTCCGCGCAGCGCAGCGAGCAGGGTGGATTTGCCACAACCATTGGCCCCAGTTAGCCCGATTTTCCAACCGGGGTGTAGGGCGAGGGTGGCATCCTCGAATAAAACTTTTGCACCGCGTCGAAGGGTGACATCATTGAGTTGAATCATCCTAAGATTTTACGCGAGCTGGGCGCATTCGTGCGGCGTGGCACTGGATATCGGGCTTTGGAGAAGATCTCACCTGATATTGACGCCCTAGAACCTGATGCCCTCATTCGCACCATGGTTGCTGCGTCGATCATAGGCTCTGTCCTCTGCGGCCCATTTGTCGATGATTGCGTTGCCGTTCTTACATTGCTGGCGCTCTAGCTCCTGAGCGGCCTGCAAACCATGGGCGCCGTGAGTCTCCTCATGTGCCTTTAACGCAGCATACATCGTGTCCCACTGGGATTTGACTGGCGCTGGAAGCGTATCAGCGTTCATCAGTTTGGGCATCTGATAGGTGATTTTCAGCGACACCTGACACGTACCGGTCCACTCTATATACCACGTGGTCAAGGCCCAATAGCCGCGAGGGCCGTTCTTGTTGATCGCGTCTCGAAGCGCTTTGATGGTGTTGCCTCGGACCTCGTAAAAAGTCCAGTCGACGGAGACCTTTGGCGCAGCCGTTGCCGCTGTGGTGACGGCAAAGAGCATTCCTACAAAAAACAGTATTGATCGCATCTCGATTCCACCCCTGAAACATTACCCGCAAGATATGCAGTTATAGCCTACAACTTTCTGCCTTTGTCGAGCAGGGCGCGCCAGCGACAATGGCGCCCGTTGAAGCCAACTCTGATTGGGTTTTTGTGCCGGCCACGTTTCTTGGCAGGCTATACTGCGCCTCGCAATCTTCAGGGCGGGGTGAAATTCCCCACCGGTGGTAGGGTGCTGAGAGCCGATGGCCCAATGCGCTAAGCCCACGAGCGCCACAGGCTCCCGCCTGTGGGTCAGCAGATCTGGTCAAACTCCAGAGCCGACGGTGAGAGTCCGGATGCAAGAAGAGGGCGGTGTTGCGCACACAGGAGAGCCCGGTGCGCGCAGGATGGCCTGTGCCCTGTCTTGGTGTTTCACTACTCAAAGGCAGTTATTGACATGTTAGGACTTCTCTTTATTGCTATTGCCAGCAGCTTGTGGGCGATAGACACACTGTTTCGTTACCCCCTGCTCGGCTCGCTTCCAGCGGTGCATATTGTTGCGATTGAACACGTGATTTTATTGATCGGCTTTGGAGCGTGGATGTTCGCGTACAAGCGCGACCAGTTGGGTGAGGTGAACTGGGCACAGCACTGGCTCGGCTTTGTCGTCATCGGTGTGCTTGGCTCGGGGGTCGGTACGCTCACCTTCACCGAAGCGTTTAGCCATATCAACCCGACCTTGGTGATTTTGTTGCAAAAACTGCAGCCTGTCGTCGCGATTAGCGCCTCGTATTGGGTGCTCGGTGAGCGCTGGCATGCGCGCTTTCCCTTGTTGGCCTGTGGCGCGTTAGTGGGGACGCTGGTGATGATTCTGCCCGATATTCAAGGGTTCATCACAGCGGGGCAATGGTCTGGATATGGCGGCCTGCTGAGCACAGTATTGGGCTATAGCTTGGCCCTGGTTGCTGTGCTGGCGTGGGGCCTATCGACCGTATTTGGCAAGCACTTGCTCAATGCGGGTCTGAGCACCACTACGACGATGCTAGGACGCTTCTTTGCGGCCTCTGTGCTGCTAGTCCCGTTGGCGCTCATCACGCCGACGCCGGTCGAGGTCTCATGGCAGAGTACGCTGATGAGCATTGTCCTC
>CAKZUS010000359.1 GCA_937921805.1 uncultured Granulosicoccaceae bacterium | reverse complement strand
CCCGAGGGGGAGCTGGCAGAACTAGAGGAAATTCTGCAAGGGCGCTACTGCCCCGAACAACGCTTCCTACTCGAGTGCCAGGTCATGCGAGAGGGCGCCTGCGTCCACCGCACAACAGCTTTTAACGATATCGTCTTGCGCGGCGGAGACCAGCTGCGCATTTTGGAGTTCGAAACCCGCATTGATGGCAGCTTTGTCAACCGTCAGCGCGCCGATGGCGTCATTATCTCCACCCCCTCGGGTTCGACGGCCTATGCGCTCAGCAATGGCGGCCCTATCTTGCACCCGGCGCAAGAATCCATCCTGATGCTGCCTATTTGTCCGCACACTCTCAGCTCTCGCCCCCTGGTGACGACGAACAAGAGCCGTATCGATATCCAGCTCTGTGACCAAAACAATGCCCAAGTGGTCGCCGATGGGCACGTGTACTTCGACGTACAGGCCCAGGACCGTATTGCAGTCGTAGCGAAGCAGCAGCGCATTACCCTCCTTCACCCCGCAGACTATGATTTTTTTGAGTTGCTGCGAGTCAAACTCAACTGGGGCTAGGCAATGCTGCAACGACTGCATATTCGCGATTACGCAATTATTGATGACACGACTCTCGAGCTGGGAGATCAGCTGTCTGTGCTCACTGGCGAGACCGGGGCGGGCAAATCGATATTGCTCGACGCGATGGGTTTGTTACTTGGTGATCGCGCCGACGCGGGAGCCGTGCGCCAGGGCGCGCAGCGCGCCGATGTGCAAGCGGCGTTTATTTTGACCGACGCACACCCCGCCTTACTCTGGTTACAAGAGCACGAGCTAGACGATGAAGACCACTGTTTACTGCGCCGCACAGTCAACCGTGAAGGGCGCTCGCGCGCCTATATCAACGCCCATCAAGCCACGCGTGCGCAGCTAGAGACCCTGGGCGAGATGCTGGTCAATATCCACGGACAGCACGCCCACCAACAGCTCACGCATCCAGCACAACAACTGCGACTGCTAGATGCTTTTGCGGCGCATGGCGAGCTGCTTGCACAGGTCTCCAGCGCCTATCGCGAGTGGAGCGATGCCGAACGCGCCCGCAACGAACGACAACAGCAGCGCCAACAGGCCGACCAGCGCAACGACGAGCTACGGCGCTATCTGCCAGAGTTCGATGACTTGCAAATCAGCGAATCCGACGTTGAAGCCTTGTGCGCGGAGCACTTGCGACTCAGCGCTGCGGGCCAGCTGCTCAACGACAGCACAGCGGTACTGCACTGCCTCGATGACAATCTACTCACGGCATTGCAGCAATTACATCGTTTGATCGACGCCGTACAAGATCCCCACAGTGAGGCTTGGAAGCACTGTGCCGACAATGCCCGCATTGAGCTAGAGGAGCTGCGCGATCAGGTACAGAGCTTTCAGCGCGGATTCAACGCAGAACCCGAGCGCGAGCAGTGGCTCGACGCACAAGTGAGCCTCTTATATCGGCTGGCGCGCAAGCACTTGGTCGATATTCACCATGTGCCCGCTCTGCACACGTCCCTGCAGCAAGAGCTGCACAGCCTTGCCGGTGTCGATGACGATCTCGAAGCGCTAGCGCAGCAATGCCGCGCTAGCGAGGCAAAATTCCGGAGCGCCAGCGAGGCCTTGCGTACGAGTCGCCACGCAGCAGGCAAGCGCTTGGCGCAACAGATCCATCGAGAAATGGCGTCTCTAGAGCTAGGCGGGGGAGAGTTTGCTGTCGCGATCGAAGATACCAAGCCCAGCGCCACGGGGGTTGATGCGGTGCGGTTTTTAGTCTCAACCAACCCCGGACAAGCGCCTAGAGCACTAGAGAAAGTCGCCTCGGGCGGCGAGCTATCGCGCCTGAGCTTGGCGATACAGCTCATCCTCTCGCGCTACCAAGCCGCCCACACACTGGTATTTGACGAGGTAGACACTGGCATTGGCGGCGGCGTTGCAGAGCGCGTGGGCGAGCGTCTACGCATTCTGGGCGATACCCGCCAGGTGTTATGCGTGACGCATCTTGCGCAAGTCGCCGCTAAAGCCCACGCACACCTTGTCGTTGAGAAGCACACGAGCGCCACCCACACACGCACGGCATTGCGTGCGCTGAGCAACAATGAGCGGGTGGAAGAGATTGCGCGGATGATTGGTGGAGTGACACTCACCGACGCCGTGCATGCCCATGCCAAAGAGCTGCTTACGATAAGATAAAGCCCAAGCCCGTGATCGCCAAGGAGTGCAATAATGGACGCAATGCATCTGTTTGCGATCGAAGATCACCCTTCGCAGCAAAGAATGCTTCAGATCATGGCGGAGCACCCTGCTTTCTCCGCCTTAACGCTGGCGACAGACCTCGCCTCGGCTCGGGAGCTCATGGCGCAGTCGAGCTTGGCTGCGCAGTTTGACTTCGTCTTGCTCGACCTGGAGCTCCCTGATGGTGATGGCATAGACCTGCTCCCCGCTCTCAAGCCACTGCAAGCACCGATGATGGTGTATACCGTGCTCGAAGAGACAGAGAAGCTGCTCAACGCCTACAGCGCAGGAGCCAGCTCCTACACACTCAAGACGGATGACCCCGACCAGTTACGCGAGGTGATTGTGCAGCACTTTCATCAGCGAAGTGGCTTTCCTCTGAGTCCCAAAATGGCGCAGCGCCTGCTCGACAGTCGATTGCGCCCGCCCGAGCTCCCCCCCCATCCCCAGCCCTTAAGCCCACGCCAGATTGATGTGCTGCAGCTGCTGAGCACAGGGCTGTATTACAACGAGATTGCGCTACAACTGGATATCAGCGAAAACACCGTTGTGACGCATGTACGCGCGATATTTAACAAACTGGAAGTCAGCAACCGCACCGCCGCTGTGCACCGGGGAAGGCAGCTGCGGATTCTTGAGCTCTGATGCGCGATACGCTCTCCAATTTTCGTTACGTCCTGATCGCTTTGCTCACTTGGGCGGCGCTGTATGCCGTGCAAATCAGTGTTGAGCGAGGCGCGCCGGGGTTTTCTCTCACCACGGGCGTCGCCAATGATGGCCATAACACGCCTATCTCGCTTCCCTATCGTGCGCATCAGCCCGACGTAGTGCGGCGCCACGCCTCGCTGAGCTTTCGCTTTACTCTCGCCGGGAGCGAGAGCAGCTATGCCTTACTTTTCCCCTTTATCCAAGACAGCGCGCAGGTCTACGTTAATCAACGCTTACTCGGCAGTGTTGGTCATATAGACCAAG
>CAKZUS010000358.1 GCA_937921805.1 uncultured Granulosicoccaceae bacterium | reverse complement strand
CACACTGCAAATGGGAGAGCTGAGTTTGGAGTTGGTGCCCCGAGCTCAGAGCTTAGAGCGCCAAAGCGTTCGGGCAGATCTGCGTGAGATCCCACCGTGGTCGTACGCAGTTGATGTGCGCTACCACGATGACTATGGAGAGCAGCCAGAGTACTACCGAGCACCGACTTTGGGGCAGTCATTGTCCATCGGGGGTACTGCGCAGGCGTTGGCCTTGGAGAACATTGTGTTTTCCTACGATGGGCAGCACTATCCCGTTAATGCCCCGAGTACGGTGTTTGCATTCGATGCCACAGTCGACGCTCGTAGGGCGCACCGCAGCACGAGAAGTGGTACCTGGCGGGTTGACTTAGTCGTGGATTTACCTGCGCACTTGCTGAGCGATGGGGGGGCTTTTGCTGAAGCCTTGTATGCCTCGTTTGCTGCCTCTGTGGATGGTGAGGGGGGGACTGGCAAAAATGAAGACTATGACGGCGATGGCCGCAGTAACTTTGATGAGATTGTGGCGGGGCTTGATCCCGCGCGCAATGAGCAGCAGGTACGCTTGATTGGTTCGGCAGGGCGCCTGCAGGATGTGGCGGTGCTCGATGGCGTGTGGCGGCCGTTATGGATGCCAGTGGAGGACGAAGATCACCCCGCAGACAGCGTGTTTATTACTGTGAAAGCTTTGCCTAACTGGCTAGAGTTGGAATACCGGCACAGCGATCAGCGAGAAGCCATCGACCACAAAAGCGAGGCACTGACACTGAGTGAATACCGTTCCAGTCGGGTGTGGGCCAGAGCGAGTGGGCAGCTTGATGAGCGTGAGGGAAGCATGGAGTTGCTTCTGAACGAGGGGACAGAAAGTGCCCCAGGCATTACCGCGAGTTTAGATTTGCGTCGCTTGAGCTTGGCAGCGCAAGATGGCCTAGATGCCCAGGCATGGGTGGACTCTTCGATAAGTGCCCAAGGGCGCAGCGGTTATGCACTCGATCAGTGGGATACCACCGCGTCAGGGTATCAGTATCGCGAACAGGCGTGGCTGGCACCACTGGTGGGCGATAGCACGACGGTGGCAGCGGTACGTTTAGAAGATCGCGCGCAGTTTCTATTCAGTGATGGCCTCAATCAGGTGCGCCGAATTGGGCCGGATGATTCGCTTTACCCAGGCCATATATCTGTAGAGCAGTACAGCGACGATGTGGGGGGGAGGCGCTGGATTTCTCGTGCCCCCGTATCGAGTGCATGGCAGGTAATAAGTCTGCGCAGCACAAAGGGGGCGGTGCAATTGCGCATCAATGGTCACTACGGCGCAAGCTACGCAATTGAGCTTGATGATGTCGATTCGGAGCCTACGTTGCTTGCCTCCATTGGCGCTTTGGTGCAGCGCGATGTCAATCAGCAATTGCAGGTACAAGAGGCATCAGAGCAGGCACTGTCCATAGAACTATTGGGTTTTTCGCGCTGGCTGGATGAGGCCCGATTACACGATATTGAGTCGCACTTGCAAGCCAAGTGGCGCGATGTTGCTTGGGTCGATCGCCGTGGCTCTTTGCGCGATGAAGTGGTGGTGTTGCCCGATATAGATAGTCTTTACAGCGCTGGCGAGCGCCGCGACACGATCACAGGAGGCGCGGGAGATGATGTGATCTTCGCCAGCGCAGAGGCAACTCTTCAGGGGGGGGCAGGCGCTGATCGGTTTGTATTGAGTGAGCGAAGCGAGGTGGATGACTTCTCTGCTGCTGAGGGTGACACATTAGACTGGAGCCGATTGAGCACGGGCTTCGATTGGTCCGATCTACAGTGGTTGACTCATGCACAGGCCAGCGAGATGCGTCTGGGAACTGCGAATGTGATGCTCGCTGGTATTCCCGCGCTTGAGAATACGCCGCAATGGTGGCGTGCAGGTACTTTGGACCTCGGAGCAATACGCCCGCATAGCGTGCCTCGGCTTCAGAGCGAAGACGATTCGCTGCTGCTAGAGATCGCTAGTGAACCAAGACGAGTTCATGTGCAGAGTGAGATCCCCGATGTAGTACTTCCCCCTCTAGTGGTCACAGGCGATGTGACGGCTTCTGACTTTGCCTTGATGTGGCAGGATGCTGCTGGGGAGCGCGTGCCGTATTCAGCCAGTGCATCACTGTCGCTGGATACGGCGCAGTTTACGCTTTTACTCAGCGCTAACGAAGACTCTATTGCCGAGCCTATTGAAAAGCTAGATCTACGCTTTGCGCCCATGCCGGAGTGGTACTCACTGGGCGAGGAGTCCGGCTTGTTGAGTGAGGTCGGGGATGGGGATGACGTAGTGAGTCTGCATGCTGAAACGAATCGTCTGACTGAAGGCCAAAGCGATGACGTGGCTGAGCTGGTGTTTTCGCGCCAAGGTTCGATTGATCAGGCACTGAGTGTCGATTTGCAGGTGCTAGGCAGTGCCGTTAACGGTGGGGACTTCTCGTACTTGCCGAATGCTGTGAGCTTCGCACGGGGGGAGCGCGAAGTGCGTGTCTCGGTGCAAGCGTTAAGTGATTTACAAGTGGAGCCTGAGGAGGTACTTGAGGTCGTGTTGCTGCCAGGGTCGGGGTACGAACTCTCTGCTGCGAGCCGGGTAAGCATCGCGATTGTTGACGCAGCGCTGAGCGTGTCGCTGCGCGCTATTGAGACGCTTAGTCTGCGCGATGGTACGCAGCTGGCAGAGTTCTCTATTGAGCGGACGGGCCTGAGTAGCGGCGATATGCTAGTGAATTTGGCGCTGAGCGGTAGTGCATCGAACGGGGTGGATTATCAACGCGTTTCTAGCGCGCAGCTTTTTGCGGTGAACAGCAATGTACGCCTCATCGAAATCCTGCCCACAGCGCAGGAGGGGCCACTGCAGTATGTTGATATACGTCTCCTTCCCAGCGACAGCTATCACTTGGGCGACAACACATCGCTACGGATTTATATTGCCGACTCGGCGGATTCAGACCAAGATGGCGACGCTATGAGTGATCAGTGGGAAATACAGCATGGCTTTGATCCATTAGATGGGATTGCTTATCGTGACAGTGATGGCGACGGACTGCGCGATGTGCAGGAATTTTTACTCCAAACCAATCCTCATCTGGGCGATACCGACGCAGATGGGGTGTCTGATTTGGATGATGGCTCGCCACTGGACGCTTCGGCACACAGCATTATTGATCTGCTGTTCTCCGAGAGTGTGGTCTTGGAGCCATCGCTTGCGCGTGCCTCCCCTGGCGAGGTGTTGAGGCAACAGTTGCACTGGCATATCAGCGAGAACGCTCCGGCCATTCGTGGCGTCACGCTACGCCTCTATTACGATGGGGCAGCAGAGCTGATTGCGGCTGACTTTGGCTTGGATTGGGGCCTGGAAAGCGCCCAACTGCGCTTGGTTGACCTCAGTGATGAGGACGCGAATCCGGCTACAACCCACTATGGGGAGTGGGTCTTTGATCTGCCGAGCAAGAATTTTCTAAGCCATGTTGCCGGGCAAGTCAACAACATTGAGTGGCGTTGGGACGGCGACAATGGCGCCACCATGACCGTAACGCCTGTGGTGTTGCGCTCTGGCGATGGTATTGACTGGCGAGCCGTCAGCGCCCAATTGGCTCTGCGTGCGCCCTCGCCGTTGGATTTAGATGCCGATGGAGCGGTTGCGACACAGAATGACCTTCGTCAGGCTCTCACGCGGTTGCTCCTGCCTACAGA
>CAKZUS010000357.1 GCA_937921805.1 uncultured Granulosicoccaceae bacterium | reverse complement strand
TGCAAAGCGCTCCATCACCACCACATCAGGCGCCACGGGACGACAGCGATAAGGCCCCGTGCCCACGGTGCCGGGATCAGGCAAATCATGCGGCTGAATCACCAAGTGCGAGTCGCTGAGCATCATCGGAAATTCGCTCATCGCTTTGCGCAGTCGAAACCCCACGCTATGCGACCCAATGACCGCGATCTCCTCGACCATCGGCAACAGCCAATGACGATCTCGCGGCTCTAGGCGCTGCAGACTCGCCACGACATCGCGGGCATCTAGCAAGCGCCCATCATGAAACCGAACACGCTGACGGATTTTAAACGCCCAGCGCAATCCGCCATCACTCGTACTCCAGCGCTCGGCCAATAGCGGCATTACCGCATCGCCATCAGCCGTTGACTCCGTGAGCGTCTCGCCCCAACAACGGCGCGCCGGAGCGCAATGGGCGAGAGACGAGGCGCCGCGAAGCGACCCGACCCACATCCGTAAGTGCCCACCGCTACGCGGCGCTGTCGCCGTGGCGTACTGCGGCAGAAGCATTCCTCCCAAAGAGGCGCTAAGAAAGCGGCGGCGAGAAAGCCGAAGCGAAATATTGCTATCAGTCATACCTAGGCCGATAGCAGGGATTAGGCCAGTGCCCGCTGACTTCAGGACTTAGGCTTTGCGCGTCACCACTGGGCGGCGGCGGCGAGGATAACAATGGCGGCAGATTTCGCACACCGTCCCATCGCAGGCTTGCGCAGAGCAAAAATCTCGTCCCCAGTAAATCATTTGCAGATGCAGGGCATTCCAACGCTCTCGGGCGAAGAGCTGGCGCAGATCTCGCTCTGTCTGCACCACACTGCGCCCATCGGTCAGGCCCCAGCGCTGCGCCAGTCGATGGATATGCGTATCCACCGGGAACTGCGGGTCTCCAAAGGCTTGACTCATCACCACTGCGGCAGTTTTGTGCCCGACCCCCGGCAAAATCTCCAGGGCAGCTAGACTCGCCGGTACTTGCCCAGCATGGTGCTCACACAGTTGCTGCGAGAGCGTGACAATCGCCGCGGCTTTGCGGGCCGACAGTCCGCATGGACGGATAATCTGTTGCACCTCGGAGACGGCTTGCTGCGCCATTTCGCTGGGGGTTTTCGCAAGCTCCCACAACGATGGTGTCACGGTATTCACCCTTGCATCGGTGCATTGTGCAGAGAGCAGCACGGCAACCAGTAAACTATACGTGTCGTGATGCACTAGGGGAATAGGTGGCTCGGGATATTGTGCTTGCAGGCGCTCGTCAATATAGTGCACGCGCTCAGCTTTACGCATAGGGTCTCCTGCGCTAAAAGTGTGTGTAGCCTGGCTCCATCCAATGCGCCATAGTATCGCCGTTACATGCCGTTACAAATAGTTGCCAGCGAGATTTGCGCTCGCTTAGCCCCGCTGATTATGATGAATCAAAATACGATGAGACAGAGATCTATGAAAACTCGCTACCTGGTCGCTTTTGCCGCATTGTGGGCATCTTCTGCTACGTACGCTGAGGATTGCCCCGCGCCCCTTGCCGCCTACGAACAAACCTGCGCCCAGTTTAGCGAACTACTCCAACAGCTCCCTCCGCCACAGGCGCCTAGCGACTGGAGTGCCTACGACAATGCCGAGGCACGGGCCGCTGTGGATGCGTATTTGGACACGCTACACCAAAACCTCAGCGCAACGATCAGCAAAGATTACCAGCTCTACCAATACGCAGAAACCCTATGGGCACAGTGGCCAGCATTGAGCGTCAGCATTGACACTATCAACCCTGAATCTGCGATAGACCTGGGCAGCTTCAGCGCCCGCGTCACCATTGACGACGAACACACCATACTAGACTGGGTCCTGCCAGAGCACATTGACCTAGGCGAAGGTAAAGAACAGAGCACACTGCGCTTTGTTGGCGCCCCTAGGGTCATGATCGGCATTAATGCACACAAGACTTTCGAGCCCCTGTTGGTCGACATCCCCAAAGTCACTGTCAAACCACAACAGGGCGAGGCGGGCATTGTGAGCATCAACGCCATCCAGGCCTATGCGGGCCTGTCAGTCGATGAGAATCAACAGTGGACCCAACCGATGCACCTGAGCATCGGCGAAAGCATCGTCAATATGCCCCAGGAGAGCGTGCGCCTGCGCATCGGCAATATCATCAGTGATTGGGCCAACAGTGGCGAGCAGGCAGATACCTACTTTAGCGATCTAGCAGCTTTTCAACAGTCGACACAGCAATGGCAAGCTGCCCTCCAAAACACCCCCTCAGCCTTACCCACGGTTGAGTGGGCAGACTTAGCCGCGCTCATGAATATACCCGGACAGAGCACAGGGAGTTTCGCCCTCAACGACATCTCCGCCACTATAGAGAGCACAACCGTAGAGCTGGCACAAATTGCCGCCACGACCGACATAGTGAATATCGGCGAAGATGGCGGCATGCAAGGCGACGCCGACTGGTCACTTTCTGGTCTTAGCGTAGAGCTGCCTGAAGACGGCTCTGTGAAACTCGCTAACGTCGGCTTTACTATGAGCATCTCTGGCAGTGATAACGAAGCCTTATTCGGTTGGCTCGGGGCCATGTTCAATAACGCCGGTGACGCAGACAGAATGATCGCCGAACTGCCGACGGCCCTACTAGCGGCCTACAATGCGGTGAGTGAGCTGCGTCTAGAAGGCCGCCTTTCTGAGTTCGATAACCAGATTCAGATGCCGGTGCAAATTGGCAGCTTTAAAGACTGGATCCACCTCAAAAATCGCGATGACATGAGCCTTAACCTGGGCCTGGAAATCGGCGAGGCAGAGCTTCCTCCCCTCTTTATCCCGGCCGACGCCACGCCGCACGCTGCGCGCCTAGAAATCGACCTCTCACGCCTGCCCAAGGACCTTATCGCCCAGTCTGTCGCCATGGCCCTAGAGGGCAATGTGGATATGTTGCCCCTGATTGCGCTGCAGCAGATCTTTGAAGCCGCCTCGCGCGTCCAGCTCATCGATACCTATGTGCAAGCCGAGTCAACCGGCATCAACATTGACTTCGATGGCGAAGCCAACGCTAGCGCCTCTTACTCGGCGGTGGGTGACTTGTTGCTAGAGGTTCGCGGTATGGACCGCTTGCTAGAAGTTGCGTCACAGATCGAACCCGCTGCGGGAGCGGCTGCCGTAATGCTGCTGGCCATGTCCAATCGCACCGAAGTAGACGGCAACACCCTCGACAGCTTCGCGCTCAAACTCAATGAGCAAGGACAGCTCACCCTCAACGGCAAGGACATGACGCCCATGCTGGAGCAGTTGTTCCAATAGTGCGCGTTCATCTCCAATCGCTCGGCTGTCGACTCAACGAAGCCGAGCTAGAAACCTGGTCACGACAATTCCAAAGCCGTGGCTACCAGCTCGGCGATGCCGACAACGCCGACGTGCTGGTGCTCAACACTTGTGCCGTCACGGCTGAAGCGGTGCGCAAATCGCGGCAAAACCTGCGGCGGCTACGCCGGAGCAACCCTCTCGCCAAGCTCGTCATCACGGGCTGCTACGCCTCGCTCGACGAAGCCCAGCCCGACGAGCTAGCGGAGCATGGGGTGGATCTGCTAGTCCACAATCGCGACAAGCGCGATTTGGTCGAGCGGGTGTTCCAGCTTGATGCGGCGCTTATGCCCCAGGCCGCCACGCGCGACAACAGCGTCTTTACACGCAGTCGCCAGCGGGCCTTTATCAAAATCCAAGATGGCTGCCGCTACCGCTGCGCCTTTTGCATCGTCACGGTGGCTCGGGGGGACGAAGTGTCGCGCCCCGTGGCTGAGATCATTGACGAGATCAACGCCTTAGCCGAACAAGGCGTGCGCGAAGTCGTCCTCACTGGCGTGCATGTCGGCGGTTACGGCGGCGATATTGGTGCGTCTTTGCTGCAACTCGTGCAAGCCGTCCTACACGATACCGATATCGAGCGCATTCGCTTTGCTTCCGTCGAGCCATGGGACCTTCCGGATGGATTTTGGGCGCTCTTTAGCAACCCACGCTTGATGCCGCATGTGCACCTGCCACTGCAAAGCGGCGCCGATAGTGTATTGCGGCGAATGTCTCGGCGCACCCGTCGCGCGGACTTTAGCCAACTGATGGAACAAGCGCAGCGGTATATTCCAGGCTTCAACGCCACCACTGACCTGATCGTCGGCTTCCCAGGCGAAACAGACGATGAGTTTGCGCAAACGCTAGAGTTCACAGAGGCGATGGGGTTTGGCCACCTGCATATCTTTAGCTACTCTCGCCGCGCGGGCACCAAAGCCGAGCGCCTGCCAGATCAAATATCCAAAGCCGTCAAAAGCCAGCGCAGTCGCGCCCTACACGACTTAGGACAACGCCTTAAACACCAGTTTTTAGCACGGCAAGACGGGCGCAATGTACCGGTTTTGTGGGAACGTATCGAGGTCGATGCCCAAGGCCAGCGCATCGCCAAAGGCTATACGCCTAACTATGCGCGCGTGCATTGCCCTGTGCCCCACACCACCACGACGCTGCAAGAGAATCACATCGACACTGTCACACTACGCGCTATCGCCCACGCTGATCACCTACAGGCGCATTTATAAAACCAAAGACCCTTGTCCGCTGTAGGCGATGGCCTTTGATTCCCCTCTTTTTCCTTACCTATTGCGCCGCTGCCCGCTCTACCCGGCATGATTTCGTCTACCGCTTGGTATAGAGCTTGATATAGAGCTTGTTAGGCGCGCATTGCGCGACAATGAAATCATTGAGCACGCTAGGAATATTTTTCATACCCTCATGTGTTCCAATGCTTATTATTGACTCACACATTCGTTACACGACTCAGGAGTACGCGTGACCACTCAAAACGACCTTGACCCACAAGAAACCCAAGAATGGTTAGAGTCGCTGGACTCCGTCATTGATGCCGACGGCGGCGAGCGCGCGCA
>CAKZUS010000356.1 GCA_937921805.1 uncultured Granulosicoccaceae bacterium | reverse complement strand
GGAGATGGCGTTCGTTACCAGAACACTATGGGCAGCTTGAGCTACGACGCATCTTTCTCTGGCAATGCCGATGCTGACGGCATGACCTTCGCATTGGGCTATAGCGCTGGTGCTCTGAAAGCTGGCTTCGGTACTGGTACTCTGAGCAACAAAGCAGGCGATGACGACGTCTTCGGCGCCGACGGCTTCGATGGCGCGCTTGCTACAGGCAATGGCACTGATGGCTACGTAGACATCACTTTTGCTAACGAAGCTGCACTGGCTACTGCCATCACTAATGCACAAGACATCTCTATGACTGTTGTGGGTGCTGAGTACGCTATGGGCGCGATCACTGTCGGTGGCGCAATGCACATCATCGACATCACAGCGACCAACGCAGCGCAAAGCTATGAGTCTACGCTAGCTAGCTTCGATGCAAGCTACAAAATGAGCGACATGCTCACGCTCTCTGGCGACTTTAGCTCTGTAAGTGATGCAAGCGTTGGCGGCGTTGACACTGCAAAAGATGGCACCACTGGTTTTGGCATCGCTGCGGCATACACCCTTTCTGATGCAACGTCTTTGAGCGCCTACTACGACAGCGATACTGGCAACGGCGACAATGCCAACACCGCAACCGAAATTGGCTTGGGCGTTGCTCACAAGCTGAGCGCTGCTACCAGCCTGAGCTTTGACCTCGCCATTCCTGATAACGGCAATGATGACTCTGATGACGACGACACCACTTTCACTGCAGGTATCACCCACGACCTGGGCAATGGCTGGAGTGTAGCGGCTCTGCACGAGAGCGACGAAGGCACTGCTGAAGCCAACGGTGACGTCACTGGCCTAACCACCATCACCTTCACCGGTGCATTCTAAGATTCTGTAAAAAGATCTAAGAATAAAAAAAGGGGCCATTTGGCCCCTTTTTTGTGGCTGACTATTTCATCAGCCCTCGGCTATTTCAGCCGTTGGCTCAAGGTCACACTCAAGACACCGTCGAACTTCTCTCCCAAGGATCCAGTAATCTCGGTGTTGTGCCGAATCTTGTACCCCACACTCAGCGCAGTGCGCTCGCCCAAGCTGGTCTGCACGGAAAACTGCCCTTTGGTGGCGACGTTATCACTGGCCACTTTGCTACTGAGCTTGAATTTGAGCTTCACCGTCTCCGTCAGGTGCTGCATGCCTTTCAGTGCCAAGTAGGTCACAGGCTCTTCTTGGGTGCTGGTATCGCTAAACAAGGCCGTGGTCTTGGTGCCGTAGCCGAGTTCGGCCTCCCAGTCTGAGGTCCTATTGCTCGACAACACCCGCCCCAGACCGGCAATGCCTGTTACTCGCTGTCTCACATCGGCCGGAGGATCGCGCTCTAGCTCCACGATGCCAAAAGCGTATCCTTGCTGCAGAAAGCTGATCCGTCCTTGGTACTCTATTGTGGTGCGATCCGACGTCACCACTTCGGCAGACTCAGAGCGAAACAGCTCAAAACCTATGTCGTGCTGGAAGCGCTTGAGCTGGTAGCGCATATCAGCGGTGCCGATAAAGCTGCGGTCCTTGGAGTTGCCGTGACTAAAGCTGCCCCCTACTTCAGTATCGATAGTAAACTGCGCCCAGGCTAGATTCCCAAGCAAACTCGCGGCGACAGCCGAATAAACGACGCTTTTCATCAATTCCTCACTCTGTGGTGACACCTTGTCAGACGGATTACTCAGTGGTGCCCTACACCGCATTATCGCCTTTGACGGGCCACTAATGGAAGTGATTGGATTATCTTTGCAGGTGAGCGTGAGCGCGGTCACCATTGCCAGCCTCATCGGTTTACCGCTGGCCGCCCTGCTAGCCGTGACCCAAGCCAGTTGGCCCAAAACGCTGACGGTGACAGTGTTTAATGCACTGATGGGATTGCCCCCCGTCGTCGTTGGGCTACTGGTGTACTTGCTATTGAGCCGCGCCGGCCCGCTAGGCAGTTGGGGACTATTATTTACCCCCACCGCTATGGTCATCGCGCAAACGATTCTGGTGTTGCCGCTGATTATCGCCTTGGCGCACCAAAAACTCGCCCTATTTTTTGAGGAATATACGCCACTGTTCGCGAGCCTACAGCTCTCGCGGGCGCGGCAAATGCGCTGTCTTTTGTTCGAGGCGCGCTTTGCTTTGACCACTACGGTATTGGCTGGATTTGGCCGCGCCATCGCCGAGGTTGGCGCGGTCATGATGGTCGGCGGCAATATCAATCATGTCACCAGAGTGATGACCACCACCATTGCTCTGGAGACGAGCAAAGGCGAGCTAGAGCTCGCCACGGCGCTGGGCCTGCTGCTGATTGTGATCACTCTGTTAATTAACGCCGCGCTGGAAGCCGTACGCATGCTGGCTATTGCGCGCGGGGCGCAGTGATGCTCAGTGTGTCGGGGTTGCACTATGCCCGGGGCCAGCGAACGATTTTGCGCGACATTCACGGCACGATACAGGCGGGCGAGATCACGGCACTCGTCGGTCCCAATGGCGCGGGCAAATCGACTCTGTTGCGGTGTCTGCACCAAGCCCACCCTGCCATCGCATGCAATATCCCGCCACAACAGCGCGCGCTAGTGCTGCAAAAGCCTATTATTTTGCGCCGCTCAGTGGGGCATTATCTTCGCTTTATGGCGCCCGATGGCGACAAAGCCGCCCAGCAAGCCGCTCTGCAAGCAGTACAGCTCGATGTATCACTGCGACAGGGAGCACGACGCCTCAGTCAAGGCCAGCAGCAGAAGCTCGCCTTCGCCGCCTACTGTCTGCGACGCCCCCAGCTTTGGCTGCTAGATGAGCCAACGTCGAGCTTAGACCCTCACACCACACTCGCCATTGAGACACTGCTTTGCCAGCGTCGAGATCAAGGTGAGGCATTGCTGTTGGTGAGCCACAACCTGGCCCAGGTACGACGCTTGGCGTCACGCGTGTGGGTGCTGGCCGACGGCGAGCTGGTCGAACAGGGTACTATGGCGGTCCTAGACCACCCTCAGCACGCCAAAAGTCGCGCTTATCTCCACCATGATCGCTCAACAGATTGAAGACAAACTCCGCGCTGCATTCCAGCCCAGCACTCTTATTGTGAACAACGAGAGCCACATGCACAATGTGCCTCCAGGCTCTGAGAGTCACTTTCGGGTGCTCATTGTCAGCGAGCTTTTTGAAGGCCAGTCGCGCATTGCTCGCCACCGCGCGGTGAATGCCTGCCTCGCCGAAGAACTCGACGGGGTCATCCATGCGCTAGCCATGCAGACCATGAC
>CAKZUS010000355.1 GCA_937921805.1 uncultured Granulosicoccaceae bacterium | reverse complement strand
GTGCTATTCCGCCGAGATTTTTCGCGGCGGTATCCTCGCCGTGCCACGCGGCGATATCGAGGCCGCGCGTGCGCTGGGTATGAGCCGTTGGCTGCAGTATCGGCGCATCATTGTGCCCAAGGCCCTGCGTATTACCTGGCCGGCCTATACCAATGAAGTCGTCTTCTTGATGCAAGCGACCTCGCTGGTATCGCTGATCACGGTGACGGAGCTGTTTCGTGTGGCGGCCAATATCGCCAAGCGTAGCTTCCACATCTACGAGCTATACATCACCGCAGGCCTGATTTATCTTGCGATTTCCTACGCGATTATCTATGGGTTTGGTCTTGTCGAGCGGCGTATCAACCGCCATATGCAATACGATCAAGCGGCTCCAACACGGCGCCCTCTACAGTGGTTACTGCGCTAAAGCTTCACCTCAACGTATAGCGCTGGCGCTGATACCGTGTCGCTTATAGCTATAACCACTGGAGGCCTGCGTAGGGCCGCTCTCGTAGCGAAGCCAAGCGCGAGGCCAAGCTGCCACTATGCAGCTCTAGTCGGTGCCCATCGGGGTCGAGAAAGTAATACGAATCACCTTCGCTTTGATTCTCTTGCCAGCACGCCAGGCCTTGTGCCTCTAAGCGCTCGCGCAGCAGCGCACAATGCGCATCACTGACAGAGAAAGCCCAATGGGTATAGTCCTCGCGCGGTGTGGGGCTACCGAGGCTGAGACACAACCACGTGTCCCCAGCACTTAAGTAAGCACCACGGTCCCAGCGGCAATGTGCCTGGCACCCCAGCACATCAACGTAGAGCGCGAGCGAGCGGTCAATATCTGCGACGCTAAGCGTCAGATGATTAATGCCTTGCACGCCCACTCGCGACACCTCTTGCAGCCCTCAACCGGTGTAGCAAACACCTAATCCCCCCAGCCCACAATACCCGGCAGGGTTTTTGTGCAGATACTGCTGGTGGTAATCTTCGGCAAAGTAGAAAGCAGGGGCTTCAATGGCTTCTGTCGTAATAGCACTCGCCAGCCCTGCTGCTTGAAGCTCGGCTTGATACACATGTAGGCTGTGCTCGGCTTGTTCGGCCTGCGCCCCACCATAGGTATAAATCCCAGAGCGGTATTGCGTACCGGTATCGTTGCCTTGGCGCATACCCTGGGTGGGATTGTGCGACTCCCAGAAGACTTTAAGCAGGTCTTGGTAGCTGATGACTTGGTTATCAAACACCACCCGAACGACTTCGTTGTGCCCGGTTTGCCCCGTGCACACTTCTTGATAGCTCGGATTGGGCGTGGTGCCAGCAGCGTAGCCAACGGCGGTGTGTAGCACGCCCTCAAGCTGCCAGAAACGACGCTCTGCGCCCCAGAAACAGCCCAAGCCAAACATGGCAATTTCCGCGTTTTCACCCCAAGGGCCATGGGTAGGACTGCCCAAAACGGCGTGGGTAGACGCCGTCGGCATCGCATCGCTGCGCCCCGGCAGGGCCTGAGATGCGGCAGGCAAAATCGTCTTCAACATCAGCATTGCTCCAAAGGAAAGTGAAATAACGGCTCTGGCGTATCAGCGGCGCACAGGTCGTCGCCAATATCGCACTGCATATAGACAATGTCGATCCAACGGCCAAACTTCAAGCCAATGCGCTGCGCCACCCCCACTTCACGAAAACCACAGCGGCGGTGCACCGCAATCGACCCCACGTTCGCACTATCGCCTATAGTCGCCATCATACGCTTGCAGCCCAGCGCCGCACAGCGCTCTATTAGGGCTGTCAACAGGAGTGTACCAGCGCCACGTCCGCGTGCACTGGGGGCCAAGTAGATCGAATCCTCGACAGTAAAACGATACGCTGGGCGAGGCCGCCATGGGCCGGCGTAGGCATACCCCAACACCACCGCTCTCTGTTCGAACACCAGCACGGGATAGCCGCGCTCGACAAGACTCAACAGTCGCTGCCCAAGCGTCTCTAGTGATGGAGGCTGCAGCTCGAAGCTCGCCGTTCCCTGCAAAACCTGTTCGGTATAAATAGCGTGAATCGCCTCTAGATCGCTAGCGCGGCTGGGCATGTATTCACGGATAGGCATAGAACAGCTCGTACAAAGATGTAGGCTGTTTAGTATACAAAGGGTAGGAGTGTCTCAGCCGCAACGGACAGAGAGACATTGGGCAGCCGCTCTACTCCACCGCGCCCATCAGGGAGGGCGCCGTAGCCGCGAATCATTCCTTGCAATACGTATTCTCCTGCATCGCAAGCGATCAAAGCTCCACCAGACTGCCCGCTATCCACCCCGGCACTGGTTTGTAGAGCGCCGCGAAAGATGCGCTGAAACACGCCAGCGGTCGCTAGCTGTGCCTGTGCACGGGGATATCCGACCGACCACACGGGTTGCTGCGGCTGCGGTGGGCGACGACTCAATGGAATGGGCGCTACATCCAATGTAGGCGCCTCTAGCATCGCGATGTCTTGCTCCACATCAAGGCGCAACAGCGCTGCCGGATAGATGATGTCGTCAATCGCAATACGCAAGACACTCGCACTACTGACGACGTGCGCCGCCGTCAGCACGCGCCCATCGCCGA
>CAKZUS010000354.1 GCA_937921805.1 uncultured Granulosicoccaceae bacterium | reverse complement strand
TGACGCGCATGCTAGAGATGGGCGTAGAGCCGTACCTCTTGTCTTCGGCGCTCATTGGCGTGCTGGCGCAACGCTTGATCCGCAACGTCTGCCCCCATTGCCAAAGTATTTATCAGTCGGCTCCCCACAGTTTGGCCCCCTGGGGAGTAGACAGCCCCAAGCCCATCCGCCTGGTGCGAGGACGAGGCTGTGAGCGCTGCTTTGATAGCGGGTTTCGCGGTCGCGTAGCGATACACGAGCTACTAGATATCAATGACACGACCCGCGAATTAATGCTGACGCGCCCCAGCCATCGCGAAGTCAACGCGCATCGACTAACCCGACAATTGCCCAGCCTCATGGATGCAGGGATGCAGCGCGTGCTCAGCGGGGACACTAGCCTTGATGAGCTACTACGTGTGGTGAATACGCTCGATGGCGATTGATCTACAGAACCCCCCTCCCGTAGCGGCGCCTGCCGAACAAAGGCAACATCGACGCCGCCGCATCCCCGTGCAGGTCTCGCAGCAGTTGCTAGAGAGCCTCATTCTGCATCTGCAGACGGGTAGCGCTTTGCACAGTGCTATTGAGCAGGTGGCCAAAACCAACACCCACCCTGCCCTTAAAAATGCTCTGCGACGCATGGCGAATGATATTGCGAGCGGATCGAGCTTCAGCGCTGCAGCACTACGTCAGCCAGATTTGTTCAGCACCAATGAGGTGCGATTGCTCGAAGCGGGCGAACTTGGGGCTTTTTTGCCCGATGCACTGCAACAAATCATCACATTGCGACTGCGCGGACAAGAGGTACGCCGACAGTTCACCAATGCGCTCGCCTACCCGTTAGTGCTGGTAGTTATTGGCCTGGCGATGACGGTATTTATGCTGGTAGAGATTTTGCCAAGCGTCGTCGAGATGCTCGATAACAGCGGCGTAGCCCCGCCTCGATCGACACAGATACTCATGGCCATCAGCGAGTTTCTGCTGCAGTATTGGCTGGGCTTACTGGCTGGAGGCTTGGGACTGAGCGGGGTAGTGAGTCAGGCGCTCTCGACGCCGCAAGGCCGCCAGCGTTTTGATCGCTGGCGCTTGGATATTCCTTGGGTCGGCTCGCTCTATCGCCAGTATATTGCCGTGCAGTGCTTACGCACATGGTGGGCCTCTATGGACAGCGGCCTGTCCATTATCGAGTCCATTTCCACCTGCCGCGGCGTGGTGGACAATACACTGATGGAGGCCATGCTCGATGACGTGGTCAACGAGATTCACGCTGGTAGCTCGTTGGCTAAGGCCTTGTCGCGGCATGATATTTTCCCCGCACAAGCCGTGTCCATGCTGGCCACCGGAGAGGAGACCAGTAATATTCCCTTAGTGCTGCGGCGCTTGGTTGAGCATTACGACCAGCAATTGCAGCACAACTTACAACGCTTCAGTGCACTCATCGAACCCATTTTGCTATTGATCATGGGCTCGATGGTGCTCTCTATCGTTGCCTCCTTGCTCCTGCCTATCTTTACACTGTCAGTCAACGCAGGCGGCGCTTAGTGCACCGCTCGCAGGGCTTGTAAGAACAGCGGCACCGTCTCTTCGTTGAGGCCAGCGATATTGATCCGCCCGCTGCCTGCCATATAGACGCCGTGGGCTTCACGCAAAGTGCGCACCTGCTCTGGGCTCAGGCGCAAGGTCGAGAACATGCCAAATTGCGCTCCAACCGCCTCTAGGCCCAGGTCGCTGCCTTCGGTCGCCAAACGCTGGCGCAGGCCGTTGAGGTCATCGCGCATAGCGTCGAGTTCTTCGCGCCAAATACGACGCAGGTCTGGCGAGTGCAATATGCTGCGCACCACGGCAGCGCCGTGATCTGGGGGCATGGAGTAGCTGCGACGCGAGATGCTGCCCAGCGTGGCGTGCACTTTTGCAGCGGCTTCGGGGCTGCGTGTTTTGGCAAAAATACTGCCCAGGCGGTCGCGATAGATACCGAAGTTTTTTGAGCACGAAGACACGACGATCAGCTCTGGCATCGACGCCATCAACAACCGCGCACCAGCAAGATCTTCTTCTAATCCCTGCCCCAGGCCATAGTAGGCCATGTCAATAATGGGCAACAACTCGCGCTCGGCTAGCAGCTCACCAATGCGCCGCCATTGCTCCAAACTCAAGTCCGCACCGGTGGGGTTATGGCAACAACCGTGTAGCAGCACCGCATCTCCAGCACGGGCTTCGCGCAGGCCGTCGATCATCGCGTCAAGTTGCAGGCCTTGGCTCGCCACGTCAAAGTACGGCAGCTCACGGATACTCAAGCCCGCAGCGCTGAACACTGGCAGGTGATTGGGCCAGGTCGGCAGTCCCACCCAGATTTTACCCTCCGGACAAGTCACTTTATACAGGTCGGCCGCGATGCGTAGCCCACCTGTACCGCCCGGGGTTTGCATCATCGCAATCAGCGCCGGATCAACCGTATCGCTAAACACCATATCGCGCACAGCTGCCGAATACTCTATATCGCCGTGCGCGCCAAGATAGGCTTTGGTCGTTTGTGTTTGCCACAGCGTCTGCTCCGCTGCTTTGACCGCTTGCATAATCGGCGTATCGCCGTTGGCATTGCGATAGACCCCTACACCGAGGTCGATTTTATCTGGGCGCGGATCTTCGCGGTACGCAGCGATCAGGGCTAAGAGCGGATCCGGGGCTTCGGCGGCAAGCGATTCAAACATGATAATTCATTGTGTTAAAACAGAGCATTATACTGCTCCAGCGCTACTATCGCCATGATGAAAACGCTTAAAGTTCGCCGCAATATGTCCGCTAATTCCCATAACAACAGACACCGATTGCGGCCCAATGAAAACTTCTATGCGCCCATACCACGGCTTTACGCTGGTCGAATTATTGATCGTCACGCTTATCGTTGGCATATTGGCCTCTATTATTGCCCCGCAGTTTTCTTCTTCTGCGAACACCGCGCGCGATAACGCGGCTTTTTCTATTGCCAATAATGTACAGGGGGCCTTAGAGCGGTATTTTCTCGATCACACCCGCTACCCCAAGCTGGCCAACTTTGCAGTGTGTTCAACATCGGCCCCTCAATTCGGCGACACTACAGTGGCCGTAGGGACTGGTGCAGACGGTGAATCCATTGCTGTTCAAGCCTCGCTGGCTTTCTACAGCAATGCGGCGGGCGAAGTATGCGGCAGCTCAGATTCTCACCCATACGGCCCCTACATCAAACTCCAGAATGGAGTATTCCCCAAAAACCCCGTCAACGGCCTGTCAGCTATCGATGTACTGACCAGCAGCGACGGACTGGCGCCGGGCAATGCGGCAGCCGTGGCCAAAAGACACAGCGACTCTGACAACAATACGTGGGCTTGGGTCTACAACCCTGATGTAGGGGAGTTTGCCGCAGTCCAAATTGCGCAGTGAGTACTGCCCGCGCCGTCAGTGGACTCTCACTGATTGAGGTGCTCATTACGCTTGGCATCGTCGTGCTCATTGCACAGTGGGGTGGCGTGTTCAGTCCAGCACGGCTCAACACCGCCAAGCAAAGCACGCAACACTTGCAGAACGCCTTCAGCAATGCCCTACAGTTGGCCTTAGCGGGGGCCACACACACCTATCGACTCATCAGCGCAGATCCATCAGGTAGCGTGCTGGAGCGCTTAGAGGCGGCAGGGGGTGATTGGCAGGGTGTGGCCCACCTTGACACGCCGTGCAAGGCCGCCTACGAAGATCATCAAGGGCAGCGTCAGAGCTTAACAAGCGAGGCGACATGGGTGCTCAGCGCCCTGGGCTGGGGCATACGCAGTAGCAGTAATGCGGCGATTCTCACCCCTACCAAGCTCACTATCCAGTGCTCGGGCAAACCTGACTATCTCCTCAATGTGAATCCGCATACCGGAGAAAGCACTTTCACAGTACTCGCATCATGAGCGGCTATAGTACCGGTAGAAACACGGGTAGAAACGCGGGTAGAAATAACGGCGGCTACATGATTGCCGATGCCTTACTCGCAGCGTCTATTGTTGCCGTGCTAAGCGTGCCTATCACTTACTCCGTGTCTAATATATTGCAATCCCAGCAGGCTGCCACGCAGCGCCAACCGGGCTTGGAATACATCCAGCACTGGTTCGATGCCTGGGAAGCGGTCCCATTTTCTGTGCTCTACAGCGCGGCCAAGTTCGCTGAGCTCACTCCGCCGCATAGCACTCTCCCTTCTCAGCCTGAGGCCCTCACGCTGTCTCTCACTGCCACGACCCTGGGCGAGATTGCTCCCCAAGTGGAGTCGCTAGGCATAGAGAGCTCTCGCAATATTGGCGCCACTGCGGCGGTTATTCTCCGCGTGCAATGGGGAGGCGCGCAGTGGCAACAATGGCGTATTCCCGGCAATTAGGCCTGAGCCTGGTTGAACTCATGATCGCCACGGCTCTAGCGGCGATCGTGCTCATGGCGGCGCAGAGTCTCGTCCAACAGGCCTACCGACTCCACGTCACCGCCGCTGACATGCAAGCCAATCAGGCAGCGGCATCGGCCTCTTCTGTAGCGCCTCCCGAGTGGGTCGCGCGCGCGCGCGCCATTTCTCGCCTGGCGCGCCAAAGCACGCTGACAAGCGAGTATTTCCAAGTGTCTGACTTGGACCTC
>CAKZUS010000353.1 GCA_937921805.1 uncultured Granulosicoccaceae bacterium | reverse complement strand
TGGAGTAGTGACTCGCCTTGCTCGTCAATAATTTGTTTGGCTTTGCGCAGGGCGTGCTGTTCGGCTTGACTGCGGTCGCTGAGTAGGTCTGCGCGCACAAAGGGCACGCTCACGCCATCTCGTGAGATGGTACCGGCGCAGCGGTATTGGCTACCTTCGGGCTGGACGCGGGCGACGATGTCATAGCCTTGATAGTGCTCTGTTTCGCCCGCTGCCGCTTCACTGTCTTGGGCGCCGCCGAGCACGCGCCGCAGCCAACTAAACATGGTGATCCGTGCCGCTACTGGCGCGGCGCGTGGCAATCTCAGAGAGTACTTGTAGCTTTTCTTCTCGTGTCATGGTGATCCAATCGCTCAGTTCTTGGGAGGTGCGTAGGCAGCCTACGCAGTATTTATTTTGCGCGTCCATATTGCAGATGGCAACACAGGGTGAGGGGACGCTGTGGTCAATCGTGGCGCGACGGCTTCGTCTCATGGACGGAATCTCCTATTGATGGTGCAGTTGTCGATGCGCCCGAACAGTGAGCCACCCGTGCCATGATAGCGTCACGATAACGAGCATACCGCCCATAAGCGTGGCTTGGCTCGGAAGCTCGGCGAGTATCGCCCACATCCACAAGCTGCCCAGGATGCTCTCCAGCAGCATGATCAAGCCCGTCTCGGGCGCGCTGATATAGCGCATTGACGAGAATATCAAGGCAAAGCTGACCGGAACCACCACCAGCACCATGAGCAGTGTCGGTCCCGGCGCCAAGTGATACGGCCCTAGCGACCAGAAGTGAATCAGCAAAGCAGCTAACACGCCGCAGAAGATATTGCCGACAGCTACCAGCGCGATACTGCTATCGGTGGAGAGGAAACGTGCAATTACAAATTGTATCGCCATCGTGATGGCACAAACGGCCGCCGCGATCAGTCCTAGGCGCTCGCCACCGGAGACTGGCTGTAGAAAAATAATGGCCAAGCCTAGCGCGCAGACAATGACGGCAATCCACGTGCGCAAAGCCAAATGCTCTTTGAGCCACCAGGCTGAGAGCAGTGCACTGACCATAGGGGTGAAGGCAATGATGACTAAGACATTGCTGGCATTGGTGTGCACGATGCCATACACAAAACCGAGGTTCGACGTGGTGATCAGTAGCGACATTGGCAGTGCCCATGCCAGAACGGGACGTAATAATCCCCATGGTGCAGTGCGCGAGCTGATGCAAATAAACAGCAGTATCAAAGCCCCTCCAACGATGCCTCGCAAGGCGGAGATGTGCAGCGGTGCGTCGCCAGCGAGGCGGATGAGTACGGAGTCGGGCGAGAGAATCACCACGGCTATGACGGCCATCAGATAGCCGCGCAGGGCAAGAGGGTGCATGAGCATCCTAATGAAAAGAACGTACTCTAGCTTGCTAGATCGGCTTTGTGCTGATTTGCCTAGCTGGCGCGGTGTATTACCACCGAGCTGATCGTGCGCTGCGCACTCTGGACGCAGTCCCGCCCCGAGTGTTTTGCGAGTTGTAGATAGCGATCAGCCAACTGAAGTAGGTCGTATTTCTTGCTCGGTGCGGCGGGGTCAAAGACGCCCACGCCGATGCTGGCCGTCACATAAGGGCGCACCGACGAGGTGGTATGGGGAATGCGCAGTTTGCGCACCGCGTGCAGCATATTCTCCAGGCGCTGGTGGGCTTGTTCGATGCTCACATCCCACAGGACCAGAATGAACTCTTTCCCCCCAAAGCGCACCACCAAGTCATTCTCGCTACACTCGGCGTGCTTGAGCACCTGATCAATGCGCGATAGGCACTCGTCCCCGGCGAGGTGCCCGTAGTGTTCGTTGTAGGCGCGAAATTCGTCTACATCGAGAATACCGAGTACAAACGGCACCTGCTCCTGGTTCGCACGCCCTAGCAAGCGGGTTAAATGCTGGTCAAAATTATGTCGATTCCACAGTCCGCTGCGCGTCTCTAGGGCCGTAAGACCCGTCAGCAGTTTGCCGCGAAGAAAGTTCTCGCGCGCAATGCGCTCGACGTAGAGGCTATGGTAGAGACCGGCAATGACGAATACGCCCTGCAACATCATGCTGATGAGCACGAGGCCGAAGTTGACGTCGAAATACACCAATATCGCGAAGTGCGACAAGTTCATGATCAAGGCCACGACGAGCTTGCGCCAAAACAATAGGCCCGTCAGTAGGAAAATCAACGTATTGCAAAAGACCAGTGTAATAATTCCTGGCAGGGCGGCATTGTCGTCGTTGAGCAATGACCCGAACTGCCCCCCCAAACTGATACTAATCAGCGTCAGACTAATCAGCTCTTGCTGGCGTAGGGCTTGTGGGCGCAGGTATAGCACACAAATGAGCGCGCATAGCGGCAATGATGTGACCAGCCGAATCATCAAGACGGTGTCGCTGATGGGGGCGCTGCGCATGATCAGCTCCCAGACACCAAATAAGAAGAGGCAAAATAATGCCACCAGGGCAATAGCTTGCTTGCCGACGATATGCGTAGCGCTGAGCTGAAGCAGATATTCTGACTCGATTTCTTGGGACCGAAAGCCGAGCTTCAGTGCTGACGGTGCCGCAGAGGCGCGATCAACCTCGCGCTGATACTCATGTAGTGGGATGTCTTTACGCATTATCGCCAGGGGTTACGCGCATCAAGGCGCATCAAGGCACAGCACAAAAGATACCGATTCGCAAAAATACGCCCGCATTGTGTTGAAAATGTGCCTGATGCAGGCCGCCTACGAACGCAATTTGCGTACTGTCAGAGCGATGGCAGGGAAGGTCTATGCGACAATAGCAATAGCTTTTTTCGGTCGGCGATAATGCGATACCCCGAAACCTTTGATGTCATTGTGATTGGCGGCGGCCACGCCGGTGTCGAAGCGGCACTGGCGAGCGCGCGCCTAGGCGTGCGGACTCTGCTACTGACGCACAATATCGAAACCATTGGCCAGATGAGTTGCAACCCCGCGATCGGCGGTATTGGCAAGGGCCATCTGGTGCGCGAAATCGACGCCCTAGGTGGGGTGATGGCGCAGGCAGCAGACCGCGCTGGGATTCAGTTCCGCACGCTTAATGCGCGCAAAGGTCCCGCCGTACGCGCCACCCGCGCGCAGGCAGACCGGGCGCTGTATCGTGCAGCGATTAGGCAGTTTGTCGATACGCAGCCACATCTGCAGTGCCTACAGCAAGCCGCCGCCGACCTGATCGTCCACGGCGAGGGCGTGCACGGCGTGGTGACAGAAATGGGGGTAGAGATTATGGCGCCCCAGGTGGTGCTGGCGACAGGGACGTTCCTTGGCGGCACGATCCATGTAGGAGACCGCCGTAGCAGCGGCGGACGGGCCGGCGATCCCGCTTCTGGGGCTTTAGCGCAGCGTCTACGCGAGCTAGACCTACCGATAGGGCGCCTCAAAACGGGGACGCCGCCGCGCCTAGACACGCGCAGCCTCGACTACAGCGTGATGGGCGAGCAACCTGGCGATGATCCACGCCCCGTGTTTTCGTTTATTGGCCACCGTGGGCAGCACCCGCCGCAGTGCTCTTGCCATATCACTTATACCAACCCGCGTACCCACGCCATTATTGCCGATTCGATTCACCGCTCGGCGATGTATAGCGGAGAAATCGAAGGCACGGGGCCACGGTACTGCCCTTCTATCGAAGACAAAATCACGCGCTTTGCCGAGCGCGAGCGGCATCAGATTTTTGTAGAGCCCGAAGGCCTGCACAGCAACGAGGTCTACCCCAATGGCTTGTCTACCTCACTGCCCTTCGATGTGCAGATCGACTATATCCGCTCGATAGCAGGCTTCGAGAGGGCGCAGATCACGCGCCCTGGTTACGCGATTGAGTACGATTTCTTTGACCCGCGCGCGCTCTCGCCCACCTTGGCGACGCGCGCGCTGCAGGGCTTGTACTTTGCTGGGCAAATCAATGGCACGACGGGCTACGAAGAGGCCGCCGCCCAAGGGCTACTGGCAGGAGTGAATGCCGCGCGCGCCGCCAGAGCGCAGTCGCCCTGGTACCCGCAGCGCCACCAAGCCTACCTCGGAGTGATGGTTGATGACTTGATCACCAGCGGAGCCAGCGAGCCATATCGAATGTTTACCTCGCGGGCCGAGCACCGCTTATCGCTGCGCGAGGACAACGCGGACCTGCGTCTGACAGCTGAAGGGCGTGAGCTAGGGCTAATTGATGAGACGCGCTGGCGTCTGTTCAATACCCGTGTCGAGAGTATTGAGTGCGAGCGTCAGCGCTTGCGCGAGACCTGGTTCCGCCCTACGCAACATACCCAAGAAGCGCAGCGCACCATTTTGGGCGAAGTGCTCGACAAAGACGCGAGCCTAGAGACTCTGCTTCGGCGCCCACAGTTTGGCTACCGGCAGCTGATGCAGCTCGATGACGAGGCGCCCGAGATCGCCGATGACATCGCGCTGCAAGTGGAAGTGCAGGTCAAGTATTCGGGCTATATTGAGCGCCAGCAACACGAAGTCGATAAAGCGCGGCGCCACGGCGATACGGTATTGCCGGAGACCTTGGACTACGCCCTCGTACAAGGCCTGTCCAATGAAGTCCGGCAAAAACTCTCCGAGCAACGCCCACCGACTATTGGTCACGCGGGGCGCATCTCAGGAGTCACGCCTGCGGCGGTGTCGATTTTGTTGATCCATCTTAAAAAGCATGGCGCTTATGCACGCAGTGCTTGAGCAACAGCTAGAAAGCGGCGCCGCGGCAATGGGTTTGGCGCTGAGCGATACGCAGCGCGCGCAGTTATTGACACTATTGCAATTGTTGCAGCGCTGGAACCGCCACTATAATCTGACAGCTGTACGGGAACCGGCGCAAATGGTGTCCCGACATGTCTTGGACAGCCTGAGCGTATTGCCTTGGATCGAAGGCAGCGAATCGGTGCTAGATATCGGCACGGGAGCAGGCCTGCCTGGCCTGCCCTTGGCTATTTGCGCGCCGCAAAGCCAGTTTGTTCTACTCGACAGCAATGGTAAGAAGACCCGTTTTGTGACCCAAGCTAAAATCGAACTCAATCTGCCCCATGTGCAGGTGTGCAAGTCGCGCATCGAAGACTACCGCGCAGCCAGCAGTGAAGTGGTGGTGTCGCGGGCGTTTCGTGCGCTGCCCGCTTTTATGGAGTCTTGCGCGCAGCACGCACATGGACGCCTTGTCGCCATGCTCGGCGAAGCACCGCAAGAGACTCCCGCTGGCGCGCAAACGCATGTGCTGCAAGTCCCTGGTGCGAGCGCTAGACATGCCGTCGTTGTCAATGTTTAGGCCCCAATCATGAGCCTCGTGCTGGCTGTTACCAATCAAAAAGGCGGTGTGGGCAAAACCACCACTGCCGTCAATCTGACCGCGTCTCTGGCCTACCATCAGCAGCGCGTATTACTCGTAGATCTCGACCCACAGGGCAATGCCACAACTGGCTGTGGGGTAGAGCGTAGCGCCGTCGAGCAGAGCATTTACGAGGTGCTGTGCCAGGGACAGGCACTGTCAGCGGTAGTCCACCGCTGTGGTGAGCACCCCTTTGACTTGGCTCCGGCCAACGGGGATCTGACTGCCGCAGAGGTGGAACTGATGTCGGTGATGTCGCGTGAGACTCGCCTCAAGCGCGCGCTGCAGGCCTGCCGTGCCGACTACGACTTTATCCTCATAGACTGCCCGCCGTCGCTGAACTTATTGACTCTGAATGCGCTGGTTGCTGCTGATGCCGTGCTCATTCCGGTGCAGTGCGAGTACTACGCCCTAGAGGGCCTGAGTGCCCTGCTGCAGACCATTAGTGAAGTAAAGCAGTCGATCAACCCGGAACTGCGCATCGAAGGCATGCTGCGCACTATGTACGATGGGCGCGCAAATCTTGCCAACGAGGTCTCAGAGCAACTGCGCGAGCACTTTGGTGAGCAGCTCTACCGCACGATTATCCCGCGCAATGTGCGCCTGGCGGAGGCACCGAGCCACGGCTTGCCTGTGCTGAGCTATGACCAAAACTCACGCGGGGCTTTGGCGTATTTATCCTTGGCGGGTGAGCTGGTGCGTCGTCAGGCCAAAGTGGAGACAGCATGAAAAAGCGCGGTTTAGGCAAGGGGCTGGGCGCCCTGCTCAGGCCAGAGCTAGACGCGCCAATGAGCGCCGATGAGGGAGAGCTGGCGGACGGCATTGAGATGCTTTCTCTCGACATTATCGAACGTAGCCCTTATCAACCACGCCGACACTTTGACCCCGATGCGCTCCAAGAGCTGGCGGCGTCTCTGCGCGCGCAAGGCGTAGTGCAACCTATTTTGGTGCGCCCTCTCACGCAGGGGCGCTACCAGCTTGTCGCCGGTGAGCGTCGGTGGCGCGCCGCGCAGCTAGCAGAACTAGAGACCATTCCGGCAGTCGTGCGCACCATGCGCGACGACGAGGCTGCGGCGGTTGCGCTGATTGAGAATATTCAGCGCGAAGATCTCTCTGCTGCAGAAGAAGTCCGTGCGCTAGCGCGCTTGCAGCAAGAGTTTGCGATGACGCACCAGCAGATTGCCGATGCTGTCGGGCGCTCGCGGGTGGCGGTGAGCAATTTACTCCGATTGCGCGATCTGGGTGAGGCTGCGATGCAGCGCTTTGAGAGCGGCGAGTTAGAGATGGGACATGCGCGGGCGCTGCTGGCACTCGATGCACCGCAGCAAAGCGAGGCGGCGCAACGCATCGTCGAGCGCGCGCTATCGGTGCGTGCAGCAGAGGCGCTAGTGCGCACCATGCTCGATGACAGCAGTCAATCCCACCACACTGCCCAAAAAGTCGCTTCAGAGAGTGCGCCCGATGCCGATGTCATCCGTTTGCAACAAAGTTTGGGCGAGTGTCTCGGTGCGCCCGTTGTGATTCGGCAAGGGCAACAAGGAAAGGGCCGAGTCGAGATCCGCTATCACTCTTTGGAGCAGTTAGATGGAATTCTCGATAAGATTGACCCAACGCGACGCTCGACCTAAAGACCCAACATTCAGGGCGCCGCAAGTACTTGCGAGCAGACCGATGTTGGAATCTTGTTGACCGTCAAATCATAATGCCCCTATAATTCTCTGGTTTTCCGATGCGTCTTACTGTTTCTGCGTATCTTTTTCGCCAATGTCTCGTCGCCGCGATAGCCGTAGTGTTAGTCGCTGCGCTGATGGGAATGCGCGAAGCTGTATCAGCAGCGCTAGGCGCTACAGTGGTATTGTTGAGCTCGTGGTGGTTTGCCACGCGTTACTTTGCTCGCGCAGGAAGTCGAGCCGCACCGCATATCGTCAGGACGATGGTGCGCAGCTCCTATCTGAGAATGGGCATTATTGCTGCCATGTTGATTCTGGCCCCCAAGTGGCCATGGGTTGACATACAAGGCTTGCTTTTGGGCATGCTGAGCGCCTTAATGGCGCCGCTGCTAGTCGGGCTTTTGGCATTTAAGAATTCAAATTTTAGAGGACACTAGGCGATGGCCAGTGGCGAAACACAAACGGCTTCTGAGTATATTCAGCACCACCTGACCAACCTCACCTTTGGTCTACACCCCGAAAACGGCTTGTCTTTTGCCCACGGCGCGGCCGAAGCAAAGGATATGGGCTTTATGGCCATCCACGTCGATTCGATGTTTTGGGCTATCCTGCTCGGAAGTATTTTTTGCTGGGTGTTCTACAGCGCCGCACAGCGTGCCTCTGCGGGAGTCCCCAGCGGCTTACAAAACTTCGTAGAGATGATTGTTGAGTTTGTCGATAACTCTGTACGAGACGCTTTTCACCGTGAAAATGTCTTTGTCGCTTGTTTGGCGCTGACCATTTTTGTATGGGTGTTCTTGATGAACCTCATGGACTTGGTACCCGTCGATTTCTTGCCTGAGCTAGCGATGGCTCTGGGCATTGAGTACCAAAAAGTCGTCCCCACTACAGATGTCAACGTCACTCTGGGAATGTCCCTGTCGGTATTTTTGCTGATCATCTACACCTCCATCAAGAGCAAGGGCTTCGGGGGCTTTGTCGGTGAGCTGACTTTGCAGCCCTTCGGGAAATGGTTCATCCCCTTTAACTTCTTCTTGGAGTTCGTGGGCCTAGTGGCGAAGCCTATATCGCTCGCGCTGCGCCTGTTCGGTAACCTCTACGCAGGAGAGCTGATCTTTATCCTGATCGCTTTGCTGCCTTGGTTTATTCAGCCCGTGCTGTCAGTGCCTTGGGCAATCTTCCACATTTTGGTCATCGTGCTGCAAGCCTTTATCTTCATGACGTTGACCATTGTTTATTTGAGCATGGCTGAAGAGTCACACTAGATTTTTATTTTTCTTCCTTTAGGAGCACTTTTATGGATCTCGCCGCTGCACAGGTTATTGCCGCTGGTTTGATGTTGGGCTTTGCCGGATTTGGCACTGCTATTGGTTTTGGATTGCTGGGTGGCCGTTTTCTGGAGAGCACTGCTCGCCAACCAGAAATGGCAAACGTGCTGCAAGCCAAAATGTTCTTGATCGCAGGCCTGCTGGATGCCTTCTCTGCGATTGCAGTCGCCATCGGCCTGTACTTCGTGTTCGCCTAATTGATCCGCTGCCCTGATAGCACAGGCTATATCTCTGGGGCGGCACAACAAGAGGTAGACACGTGAACATCAATCTCACACTGGTAGGCCAAGCATTATCGTTCTCGATTTTTGTTTGGTTCTGTATGAAGTATGTGTGGCCGCCAATTACGGCAGCCTTGAGTGAACGTCAGAAAAAAATCGCCGATGGCCTTGCTGCCGCTGAGCGTGGTAACCAAGTCCAGGAACAAGCCGAGCAAGAAGTGGCAAAGCTCCTGGATGAGGCCCGTAATCAAGCAGCAGAGATTGTCGCGAGCGCCCAAAAGCGCAGCGGTGAAATCGTCGACGAAGCCCGCACGACTGCGCGCAGCGAAGGCGAGCGTCTCATCGTAGCGGCCCGCGCCGAAATCGAGCAAGAGCTTGAGAAAGCGAAGGCTGCACTGCGAGCGCAAGTGGGCGAGTTGGTTGTCGCTGGAGCAACGCGTGTTGTGGCCCGTGAGATCAATGCTGACGCACACAACGACGTCATTCAAGAACTGGCCGCGAAAATTTAACGAGGGCCAACGATGGCAAGTAATGCAACCGTGGCACGTCCTTACGCCAAAGCCACTTTCGAGCTGGCCGCTGAGCAGTCAGCACTGGCTGATTGGTCGCAGCGTCTGAGCGCTCTGGCGAGCACTATCGCCAGCCCAGAGCTGCGTGCAGTAGTCGATAGTCCGTCGCTCACACGCGACGTCAAAGCACAGATCGTGGTCGATTGTATGGGCGAGCATGGCTCGTCTCTGCAAGGGCTTGTTAAAGCGCTCGCTGAGCACGATCGTCTTGGCGTTGTCGATGAGCTGGCAGAACAGTACGAGCTACTGCTTGCGCAGTCTGAGAAAACGCTCGATGCAGAGGTCAGCACGGCCATTGCGCTCACCGAGGCGCAGCAGCAAACGCTGATCGATGCACTGAGCAAGCGCTTTGGTTGTGCTGTCACCCTGAATTGTCAGGTAGACGAGAGCCTTATCGGCGGTGCGATGATTCGCGCAGGCGATGTGGTGATCGACGGCAGCATTAAAGGGCGTCTCGATAAGCTCGCTCTGACAGTAGGCGCGTAAGGCTTCAAGATTCAAAGGAACTCTCTCCATGCAACTTAATCCCTCCGAGATTAGCGAGCTCATTAAGCAGAAAATCGGCGACGTCGATCTAGGCGCTGAAGCTC
>CAKZUS010000352.1 GCA_937921805.1 uncultured Granulosicoccaceae bacterium | reverse complement strand
GCCGCTGATACGCTGAATCTAGGCCTAGCAGATTATTGTGTGCCCGATGCGGCGGCCTTGTTGGAGGATCTGACCGGGCAGCAGTGGGGCGAAGACATTCGAGCGCGTATAGCCCAAGGGTTGCGCGGGCGCGACGAGCGCAGCGGTTCGGCGTTTATGGCGCACCGCGCTCACATGGCGGAGCTGCGCGATGCGCCCAATATTGCTGAGCGCCATGCGGGCTTGCTGGGTTTAAGCGGGGATGCGTGGCTGGAGCAGGTTGCGAGCACGGCCTCGCGCGGCAGCTCGCTGAGCGTTGTCGCCACGCACCGCCTGTTAGCCGCCACCCGCCTGCTGGGGCTATCAGAGTGCTTTGCGGCTGATATGGCGATGGCGCTGCACTTTAGTCAGCACGAGGAGTTTGCTGAAGGGGTGCGGGCGGTGCTGGTGGACAAAGATCATCAGCCGCGCTGGCGTTATGGCAGCGTCGCGGCGGCCGAGGCATACGACTTTAGTCAGGTATTGCCTACTTTCGCCGCCACGGCCTAATATTGTTTTTAGGACTTTTTGGAGAATACAAAGGTGCAAGATTTTTTGTTGGGCCTGGGCAACTTTGGCTTGTATTTCGCCGTGTCACTGTTGGCACTGCTGGCGTTTAAGCTGTTGTATACCCTGGTGACGCCCTACGATGAGTGGGCTTTGGTTAAAGCGCAGAACGGCGCGGCGGCCCTGTCGCTCAGCGGCGCGGTGGTGGGCTTTAGTCTGGCGCTGGGCAGCGCGGCGAGAGAGTCGATATCGATTGCAGACTTTGCCGCCTGGGGCGTAGTGGCCTTGCTGGCGCAAATACTGGCCTTTGTCATCGTGCGCGTGTTGTTTATGCCCAAAATCACGCAGCGCATCGAAGATAACGAATGGCCCGCCGGCGCCTTGTTGGGCGCGATTTCTCTGGCTGTGGGCGTGCTCAACGGCGCCTGCATGAGCTACTAGCCATGAAGCGCAGCGAACATATCAATCTGGCGATCATGCGCAAAGCCATGCCGCCGCTCAACCCTCTGCGCCTGCGCTTAGCTGCCTTGTTTGCGGGCATGGGGTTGCTCAGCGCCTGCGGCTCGGAAGAAGCGCTGGTCTATGAGAGCGTGCAAGACTGCGTGCTCGACAATTTTGGCGAGCTGTCCCAGTGCGAGAGAGCGTATGAGGCGGCCGAGCGCCAGTGGTGGGTCTCCGCCCCACGGTATGTCGAGCTTGGCGACTGCGAGGAAGAGTTCGGCGATCAGAACTGCCGGCAAGTGGGCTATGAGTACTTGCCGCTGATGGCGGGGTTTATGCTGCCCGCGTATTTTGATGACGACGATGATTGGGACTACAAAAAGTCCAAAGGCCTAGGGCGCAGCAAGGCGCGGCGCAGCGCGTTTCACAACCAGTGGGTGAGTGCAGCCGGCGCAGTGTTAGGGGCAAAGGCCGGTAAAGTCAGCGTCGATGCGGCGGCTTTCAAGAGCAGTGCGGTGGGCAAAGTGATGCGCCGTGGTGGCTTTGGCCGTACAGTGAGTCAGGCCAGCTCGCGCCGCAGCGGCGGCTAGGCTTGCTCTAGCTCAATGAGTACGCCCTGAAAATCCTTGGGGTGCAAAAACACCACCGGCTTGCCATGGGCGCCTATTTTGGGTTCGCCCAGCACGCGCGCGCCGTTGTCGCTGAGCGTCTGTATCGCGGCATCCAAGTCGGCGACTTCATAACACAAATGATGCATACCACCGGCAGGATTCTTGGCCAGAAACTTGGCGATCGGGCTGGCTTCTCCTAGCGGCTCCAGCAGCTCGATTTTGGTATTGCTGATCTGCACAAACACCACGCTGACCCCGTGTTCGGGGAGGCGCTGCACGGCCGATACATCGGCCCCCAGGGCGCGGTAGCTGGCGCTGGCGCTAGCGAGATCGGGCACGGCGATCGCGACATGATTGAGTAACTCAAGCATAGCGCTGCGCCTCTTCGCTGATGGCTTTCCAGTCGGCATCAGTGAGCTGTAGGCGCTCGCTGGCGATGTAGTAGATCAGCTCGCAAGGTTCTAGCATTAAATCCCAAGGCGGGTTGAGCTGATGGTCATGGTGGTTCTCTTGGTGGCGAATGCCTACCAGTGCCGCGTCGTGTTGGTGCTTAAAAGCAATAAACGCCCCGCCGTAGTGCAGGCTCAGGCCTTCGGGAACACGCAGTGAAAACTGCGTTTGCGAGGACTCGCCCGAGAGTAGCTGTGTGAAGAGCTTAGAAGAGCCAGGGTCTTGCGCCGCGCGCACCATGTTCTCGATTGCAATGGTCTTGATGACTTCCGCCTCGGGGCAGTGCAGGTGGAGCACCCGCCCAGTTGAGACGTCGTTGAAGTGCACCACCAGGTGCGCCTCGGTGGCGCAGGCACTCGCTGCGAGAGCGGCGCTGAGGCTCTCGTTGTCATCGCGACCCGTGACCAGCAGCAGTGAGGCGTGCTCGATGGCGGCACGCGCAAATGCCTCTTCATCGGTCAGCGTCTGTGCGCGCACAAAGTGGATATCGGCGTCCATCAGCGGGTGTTGTTTGGCGCTGGCGATCATCACGATAGCGCGCTTTTCGGTCTGGTCTATGCGCAGCAGGCGAATAATTTTGGCTGTGTGCTCAGGGCGGTAGCCAATGATGACAATATGCCCGCGTAGGTCGTCGTAGCTATTGGTGCCGTTCATGCTGTGTCTCCAAGCGTTGGCAAGGTCAGTGGCAATTTTTGCAATGATGGTAGAAAACAGGCTAATGCCGCCAGGCATGATCCAAAGAATGGTGAGGTAGCGCCCCCCCACCGTGCTGGGCGAGTGATCGCCATAGCCGACCGTCGTCCCGGTCGTAGCCCAGAAGTACAAAAAGGTGTTGACGTCGGTGAGCGCGACTTCATTGCACCACCACAGCCCGACCCACGACAACAGGGCGTGGACGGCGGCCAGGCCAATGATGGTGCGC
>CAKZUS010000351.1 GCA_937921805.1 uncultured Granulosicoccaceae bacterium | reverse complement strand
GGGCAAGTTAACGCCCGATTGCTCGGCTTTGGCGTGCAGGATCGCGACGCGGGTCTCTAGCTCTGGGGGTTCTATAGCAGCGACGAGCCCCCACCCGAAGCGAGATTTTAAACGGTCTTCCAAACCATTGACTTCTTTGGGGTAGCGATCGCAAGTCATAATGATTTGCTGCTTACCTTCGAACAGGGCATTGAAGGTGTGGAAGAACTCTTCTTGAGAGCGCTCTTTGCCGGCGAAAAACTGAATGTCATCAATTAGTAGCGCGTCGACTGAGTGGTAGTAGCGTTTGAACTCATTGATGGTATTGGTCTGCAGCGCCTTGACCATCTCGCGCACATAGCGCTCTGCGTGTAAGTACAGCACTTTGGCATGCGGCTTCTGCGCGACGATACCGTTGCCGATGGCATGCATCAGGTGGGTTTTGCCCAAGCCTGTGGCGCCGTAGAGGAAAAAGGGGTTATAGGCCTGACCGGGGTTTGACGCGACTTGCATTCCTGCTGCGCGTCCGAGCTGGTTAGATTTACCTTCTACGAAAGTCTCGAAGGTAAACGAGGGATTGACATGACTGAGGTGCTCCACCTGCTCTTCGTCGACTGCGACAGGGGGGCGTGGTGGGGCTTGAGGCTCAGGAGCGCTGGTGCGCACGATGACGGCGGGCTTGCGCGTGGCCGCTTGGGTGCCTATTTCAAATTGCACCTGCGCCTGGCCTTGACTCGCTTGCTCTAGCTGCTCTGATATACGTTTGGCGTAGTTTTGCTTAACCCATTGCAGTACAAAGCGATTGGGGGCGAGAATACGCACATCATTCCCTTGTTCAACGATTTGCAAGGGGCGGATCCAGGTATTGAGTTCTTGGTCGGTTAGCTCCGATTCCAAGCGCTCAATACAGTGTGTCCAGAGCGGTGTCGACAAGAGTCTCTCCTTAGGTTTAGGGGCGCACTACGCCCTGACCGACATGCACGGGGGTGTGTGATGTCTGGCGCGCGTATTGACGGGTGCATTGCGCATGGTATCTCACAAACGCGAGGTTTCGGCAATATTTTTTGTGGGCCGGACTTGCCAAGAGTGCTGTAGCTGCATATGATGCACTGTTTGAATTTGGCATTTTCGTTATGAAGCGTACATTTCAACCTAGTGTTCTCAAGCGCAAGCGCACCCACGGCTTTCGTTCACGTATGGCCACGCGCTCTGGTCGCGCTGTGCTCTCGCGCCGCCGCGCTAAAGGGCGTGCCAAGCTCTGTCCCTGAGTCGCTTTGGCACAGAGCGCCGCCTGCATGCGGCGCAAGAATTTAGCCGGGCCTTTGCTTCAGGTAAACGCCTGCACAGCAAGGGCCTGCTTTGTATTTGTGTGCACAATAATCTCGAATACAGTCGGTTAGGCCTTGCAGTACCCAAAAAAGTACTGCGTCGAGCTCACCAGCGCAATGCCCTAAAACGACAGATTCGCGAGACCTTTCGTCAGCATCTCACTGCCCCTGGACTCGACATTGTCGTGTTGGCTCGTAGCCACGCGAATACGATGACGCAGAGCGAGTGGCGTGAGAATTTGATGTCATTATGGCATCGTGTTAACACCCGCTAGCAGTACCCATGGAAAATCAACGTCTCTTTCTTTATCTGGCTCTGGGCTTTTTGGGTCTGCTTATTTGGCAGACTTGGCTGGTCGACTATGCCCCGCAGCCCGTGCCCAGTACGGTAATTAGTGATACCTCAGAGGCCCCTGCTGCACCGAGCGCACCGAGTGCAGATGCTGGCATCGCGGCTCCGGTAGCCCCTGGAGCATCACCTGCTTCGCCCAGTAGTGCTGTGCCGGTAGTGTCTCAGAACGTGGAGGCCGCTGGAACTGTCGTCATTGATACGCCCTTAGTTCAAGCCCGCCTGTCGCTACAGGGAGGGGACTTGGTTGAGCTTTTGCTCAAAAAATATCCCGTATCGCTAGAACAAGCCGATCAGCCCTTTGTGCTGCTAGGGCGTGATATAGATCGGTATTTCACCACCCAATCGCTCTTGCATGGCAACGATGCTCTACCGGGCGATGAGGCGGTGTTCCGCGCTGAGCGTAGTCGCTACGAACTGGTTGACGGCGAGATGGTGATTCCACTGAGCTGGCAAGGAGAGGGCGTACGCGTAGTCAAAGAGTGGGTGTTTCGCGCTGATACCTATGAGCTAGGCCTGCGCTATCGCGTATTTAACGAAGGCAGCGATCCTTTGCGTGTGGGCATGTATGCACAGCTACTGCGCAACGAGCCCGAGTCTTCGGGCGGTCTGGGCACAATCTATAGCTACACCGGCGGCGTGATCAGCAGCCCCGATGATATCTACGAAAAGTATGACTTCGGTGATATGCGCGACGCTGACTTGCAGCGCAGTGTCGACGATGGCTGGGTGGCGATGATTGAGCACTACTTTGGTGCGGCCCTGATTCCTGAAGCAGGAAAGCGACACAACTACTACACCCGACATCTTGCTGCGCAGCAGTTGCATGTTATCGGTATTGTGACGAGCTGGCATGAAGCCGCCGCCAATAGCAGTGCGGATCTGGGCATGCGCCTCTATGTGGGACCAAAAGTCCAGTCGTATATGGAAGCCGTAGCCCCGAATTTGCGTCTTACTGTCGACTTTGGTTATGTATCGGTGTTGGCTGAGCCGCTGTTTTGGCTGCTGCAAAAGATTCATCAAGTGCTGGGCAACTGGGGCTGGTCCATCGTTGTGCTGACTATCATGATCAAGGCGGTGTTCTATTGGCCGTCTAAGATGAGCTATGTCTCAATGGCACGCATGCGCAAGCTCACGCCGAAGATTCAAAAGCTGCGCGAGAGCTATGGCGACGACCGCACTAAGCTCGGCCAAGCTACCATGGAGCTGTACAAAAAAGAGAAGGTCAACCCCTTGGGCGGCTGCTTGCCCATGCTGATCCAAATACCGGTGTTTATTTCTCTGTATTGGATGTTGGCGGAGAGCGTGGAGCTGCGCCAGGCGCCGTGGGCATTTTGGATCCATGATCTGTCTCTCAAAGACCCGTACTACATTTTGCCGCTGTTCATGGGTGTGACCATGTTTATTCAGAGCAAGCTCAACCCACCGCCTGCCGACCCCATTCAGGCGAAGGTGATGTTGTATATGCCGGTGCTGTTTACCGTGTTCTTTTTCTTCTTCCCGGCGGGCTTGGTGCTGTACTGGTGCGTCAATAACACTTTGACGATTCTTCAGCAGTGGACCATTACCCGCAGAATCGAAAGACAGGGCTAGCTAGATGAACGGCGACACAATTGTCGCCATCGCGACCGCCACCAGTGGCCCTGGTGGCGTCGGGGTGATCCGGCTCTCTGGCCCGCATGCCGATAGCATTGCCCAGAAGTTGGCGCCGGGCGCCCTGCCTGCGCCGCGACTAGCCAGTCTGCGGCGCTTTGTCGACTCGCAAGGTGCAGCAATAGACCAAGGTTTGTTGCTGCGCTTTGTGGCCCCAGAGTCTTTTACTGGCGAGAACGTTGTTGAGCTGCATGCCCACGGCGGGCTTGCCCTCCTCCAAGCGCTGCTAGATGCCGCC
>CAKZUS010000350.1 GCA_937921805.1 uncultured Granulosicoccaceae bacterium | reverse complement strand
GGGATTGTCGCGCTCGACGGGACGGAGTATCGCTATATCGAACGGCGCTGGGCGCTGTTTGCGCAGACTCCTGGCGAGTACGAGCTCGCGCCGTTATTGCTCGATGCCACGATTGTGAGCTCCACGACGCGACGCGTGCGCCGTCGCTCCAATGCGCTCAGGCTGCGCGTGCTGCCTCCAGCCATGCCGGGGGCGTGGCTTCCGGCGCAAGATCTAACGCTAGAGCAACAATGGAGTGGTGATCTTGACGCTGCCCAGACTGGGCGCCCTTTGGAGCGTCGCCTGCGCCTGCAAGCCCGTGGTGTGAGTGGGGCGCAGTTGCCCGAGCTGGCGCTACCACCAACGCAGGAGGGATTCAAAATCTATCGCCTCCCCCCCGAGATCAATACCGAACAAGGAGAGGCTGGGCTCTATGGGGAGCGTGTAGAGGTCTGGCAAATTGTCCCAGAGCAAAGCGGGGATTTTGTGCTGCCCGAACTGAGCTTGGCGTGGTGGGACGGTGCGCCGCAGCGTGCAGGGCTTGCGGCGCAGCGCATACAGGTCAGCGGCGATATCCTCTTGCCCGAAGATACCGCATCGACACCCGCATCGCGTGCAGCGAGCACCGCGAGTACGCCGAGCAGAACGAACACGACGAACACCGTGGAGCCAGTGATGGCAGGCAATACGCCTACCGCTGGCGCTGCGACGCCTACTGCGGAACTGGTCTCGTCGTTGCGACTCTGGCAGGCCGCGACACTACTGCTGGCATTGCTGTGGTTGCTGACCCTGGCGTGGTGGTGGTGGGCTCGTCCAGCGAAACCCACGCCACCGCGCACTGCGCCACCAAAGCGCCTACAAACGGGCACCTGGCGCCAGCTGCGAGAGGCCGCGTCGCTGCGCCGCGAGGTCCAGCGTAGCCTGCGAGAATGGGGCGGCGATGATGATTTACTCGCCATAGCCGCTGGCACTGACGATGCGCAGTTGTCTGCTTTGCTGCGCGCATTGGATCGCGCTAACTTTAGCGCCCGAGGTGCTCAAGGCGCAACATGGCAAGACCAGCATAGTCAGCTTCTGGCGAAGCATCTTAGTGCGTATTGCGAGCGGCTTGGCCGCCCCGATGCCAAGCCTGCTCAGGATCCTTTGCCCGCGTTGTAGCATCGCTAATTGGTTGGCGTTGAATTTGCAGCGGCTCAGTGATAACACGCTGTATGGGTTGGATTTGTGGCAGATAAAGCGCCAAAAGTAGACGCAGCGGCAGAGCGCCGTCGCAAGCCTAAGCGCAAGAAATCAGGAGGCGGGCGTATAGCCGGTTTGGTGTTTCTCGCGCTCAGCGGACTACCGCTGTTGGCGTGGCTGTGCACCCTGTCGTTGCAAGAATTGGCGCCGATGCAAAGCGAGATGCCCGATGTGGCTGAGCTGGAGCGCAGTCTGCGCGCGAAGATCGCTGCGGAAATGCCCGCTGATGAGGGTTTAGATTTTGGCGACTTGCGCCTGGGAATCGAAACATTGCGCGATGGCGAGGGAAAAGTCTCGCTGAGTGATTACATTGATCTAGTACAAGAGAACCAACTGTCACTGACGTCACTCTTCGGGCTACAAGTCAAAACAGTGGCCATTGATGCGGGGCGAGGTGGACGAGACATTGGCGTCGAAGCGGGCGACTTGTTGGAGAAAGACGTTGTGCAAGACGTCGCGCGCCGAGTGCAAGAGTTATTGGTCTTGGAGCACGGTATCGATGCGGTTCTGACACGCGACGGCGACCAAAAAATGTCGGTGGGCGAGCGCCTGGAGGTGGCTCGTGCGGGGCGGGCCGATGTCATGGTGTCTTTGCACTTGGGCGACACCCGCAGCGGCGAGCTTCCCATGGCGCGCAGTTATTACTTCGGCTTTTCTGATCAAGAGCAAGTGCTCAACGAAGCGCAATCGATCAACACCGGCTCGTCTCTGTCTTTGGGGCAGTTCAAGCGTGATTTTGCGGTGTTCGAAGACACGCTTAATGCCCGTGATGCGCGCATGATGGCCGATATTATCCAGAGCCGCTTTGTCGAGGTGGTGAGTCGCTCTAGCCCGCGTTTGCTCGACGGCGGCACGGCCCCAGCGCCGTACACCCTGATGCTGAGCAACGACGTGCCGACGGTGTTTGTCGAGATGAGTGATTTTTCTGACCCCACCGAGGTCGAGCGGATTCGCAGCAGCCATTACCGCGACACCTTGGCGCGTGGCATTGTCGCTGGGGTGGTGGAATATTTGGCCGCCCAGCGGGTGTTGGCGTCGCGCTAGGGTCGACGGGCTTCTAGGGGCAGCTCGCTGCGCTCCAGCACAGTCCGCAAGGCCATGTGGGTCTGTGTGTTCATCACGCCAGGGAGGCGCAGTATATGCTCGTAGTAGAGGTGCTCAAAGTGCCGCGCATCGGCGAAAACGACTTTCAGTAGATAATCCGCCGAACCAGCAATCAATAAGCATTCTTGTACATAAGGCAGTTGCTGCACGGCGGCTTCAAAAGTTTTGAACTGGGTTTGGCTCTGGCGCTCCAGTGTCACAAAAATCATTGCCGTACCGCGCAACTGCAGGATTTCGCGGTTGAGGCGCGCTTGTATCGCGCGAATCCAGCCTTCTTTTTCTAGCTCTTTCACGCGGCGCAGGCAAGACGATGCGGCCAGGCCGATACGCTCTGCCAGCTCGGCATTGCTGATGCGGGCGTCTTCTTGCAGCAAGCCCAAGATTTGTTGATCTTTCTTGTCTAAGGTCGAGATCGACATTAAATTCTAATATTTTGATGTGATGTGAAATTATATTTCATAACTGTCGCAATTCATACCGGTCTTTTCGCAGAACTTGCGGTGCTATGCGCCCATAATTTCGTTTTCTGTCTATTTCGGAGCGAAAGTCATGCGCGTTGGCGTCCCCAAGGAAATCAAGAACCAGGAGTATCGTGTCGGCCTGACCCCAGCGGGTGCATTCGAGCTTGTGAATGCAGGGCATAGCGTCGTTGTGCAAAGCCTCGCCGGTATTGGCATTGGTGAGCCAGACAGTGCCTACATCGCTGCCGGGGCGAGCGTGCTCGATACAGCGGAAGAGATTTTTGCTACCGCCGACATGATCGTCAAGGTGAAAGAGCCTCAGGCGGCTG
>CAKZUS010000349.1 GCA_937921805.1 uncultured Granulosicoccaceae bacterium | reverse complement strand
AGAGATCCCAGTATTTTTTGCGCGTCACATAGGGGTCGTGAGGGTGTGTGAAGCTCACTGTCAAAGACCACGGGCGGGGGTCTAGGCGACGGCCTAGCTCGCGAACTTTAGCAACGGCATGGAAGGCGACCTCGTCGTCATACTCCATCTGGTTACTGGTCTCAGCAATCCCCGCAGAGGTAACAGACCCCATGTTGTGGTACCACCAATCAATGCGCTCGCCGGGTTTGCGATAGTCCGGTGTCCAGCCAAAGTCTGCCGGATAGATATCGGTGGTCAAGCGCTGCTCGAAGCCGTGCATCTGATCTGGACCAACAAAGTGCATTTTGCCCGACAGTCCTGTGTAATAGCCCGCGCGCCGCAGATGATGGGCGTAGGTGGGGATGTCGGAGGCAAACTCCGCTGCGTTGTCATACACCCGGGTGCGACGCGGCAATTGCCCCGACATAAATGAAGCCCGCGCCGGTGCGCACAGCGGGCTAGAGCTATAGCAGCGGGCAAAGCGCTGTGAGCGCGCCGCCAAGTCGTCGAGGTGAGGGGTGTGCAGCCAGGGGGCTGGGCCATCGGGGAAAAGCGTCCCATTGAGCTGATCGACCATAAATATCAAGATATTGGGCGAAGTCATGGCGCGTCTCTGCGTAGGGTGTTGCGGGAGTGTAACCGAGGATTGCGTGTAGGGCTTTTCATCGACGACCAGTGCGGGTAAGGTGTAGGGTCGTTAGCTAACGACGACACCAAATAATATGGAGACTCAGATGGAAAGAAAAACTCTTATTGGCGCACTGCTATGGGGATCGCTTGCGCTGTCCACGGCCCATGCCGCCTCGCTAAAAATGGCCTACGATGCAGACCCTGTTTCTTTAGATCCGCACGAGCAGCTCTCTGGGGGCACGCTACAGCTCTCGCACATGGTTTTTGACTCGCTCGTGCGTTGGGACGCCGATCTGCAGTTTGAACCCCGCCTCGCCGAGCGCTGGGAGCGCGTGGACGAGAACACTATGCGGTTTTATTTGCGCCAGGGGGTGAAGTTTCACTCTGGCCGTGAGATGAGCGCCGAAGACGTGAAGTGGACCTTTGATCGCTTAAAAGAAAGCCCCGACTTCAAAGGCGTGTTCTCTAACTTTAGCGGCGCTAACGTCGTCGATGCACACACGATTGACCTCGTCACCAACGGGCCTTTTCCCTTGGTACTGCACAATGCGACCTATATTTTTCCGATGGACCGTGAGTTCTATGCGGGCAAGGCCGAGATTGTCAAAAACGGTGACTCTTTTGCCTCGCGCAATGTCTCGGGCACCGGACCTTATACGGTCACGTATCGTGAGCAAGGGGTTCGGGTTGAGTTTGAGCGCTTCGCAGACTATTGGGACACCGCCTCACCGGGTAATGTCGAGACTGTCACGTTGACTCCGATCAAAGAAGACCCGACTCGTGTTGCCGCTTTGCTATCGGGAGATGTGGACTTTATTGCTCCCGTGGCCCCGACCGATTTTAAACGCATCGAGTCTAGCGATAATGCACGCTTGGTGACCATGGCCGGCACGCGAGTGATTACCTTCCAGATGAACCAAAATCGCGTCGAAGCCTTCAAGGACGCCCGCGTGCGTCAGGCTATCGCCTATGCGATCAATAACGATGGCATCGTCAAGCGCATCATGCGCGGCTTTGGCACCACTGCTGGGCAGTTTAGCCCCGCAGGTTACCTGGGTCACCACCCCGATTTGGTGCCACGCTATGACCTGGACAAGGCCAATGCACTGATGGCCGAAGCAGGCTATGCCGACGGCCTAAACATCACCATGATGGCGCCGAATAATCGCTATGTAAACGATGACAAAATCGCCGAAGCGGTCGCGGGAATGCTCTCGAAGATCAATATCACTGTTGATCTCAAGACCATGCCCAAAGCGCAGTACTGGCCTCAGTTCGATGCGCGCGCGGCAGACATGATGATGATCGGCTGGCATTCAGACACCGAAGACTCCAATAACTTTTATGAGTTTTTGTCTGCCTGTCCCAATGCAGACACCGGCTGGGGCCAATACAACAGTGGCAACTATTGCAACCCAGAGGCCGATGCCTTGACGGTGCAGGCCAATGCGGAAACTGATCCGGCCAAGCGTCAGGCCCTGATGCAGCAGATCGAGAAAATTGTCTATGACGAGGCCGGCTTCATCCCCTTGCACTGGCAAAACCTTGCTTGGGCTGCGGGTAATCACGTAGAGATCGAGCCAGTACCCAACGCCATGAACTTCCCTTATATCGGGGACTTAGTCGTCAAGTAAAACCGCTCTACCGAAGGCAATTAGGGCGAGCGGCGCGCCCCGGGGACGTACTCCTCGGACGCGTCCCTCGGGCGCGCTCTCGTCCCATGTTCTATGACAAATTTTATCTTCCAGCGCCTTATTCAGGGCGTGATCGTGATGTTGGTCATCAGTGTGATCAGCTTTGCCATCCAAGACCAACTGGGTGACCCGCTGCGCGAGCTGGTGGGTCAGTCCGTCTCTGAGTCCGAGCGCGAAGTCCTGCGGGAGCAAATGGGCCTCAATGACCCGCTTTGGCAGCAATACTTTCGCTTTTTAGGACGGGCTGTGCAGGGGGATCTCGGGCAGAGTTACTTCTACAAAGAACCAGCGCTGGACGTTATTCTCAAAAAGCTTCCCGCGACCTTGGAGCTGGTGCTGTGCGCGACGCTGATCATTGCCCTGATCTCCGTGCCAGCGGGGGTGTTTTGCGCGATTAAGCCCCGGCACCCCGTGGCGCGCGCGATTATGGCCGTGAGTCTGGTGGGCATCTCAGTTCCAGTTTTTTTAACGGCCATTGGCTTGATTTATCTCTTCTCCGTCGAGCTGGGCTGGGCGCCATCGTATGGGCGCGGTGAGCTGGTGACGCTGTGGGGAGGCTGGCGCACGGGCTTGCTGACTGCCGATGGCTTGGCGCATTTGATTCTGCCGAGCATCACGCTCTCGTCCATTATGCTGCCGCTGTTTATTCGTTTGATTCGCGGGGAGATGCTCGAAGTGCTGCAGTCTGACTACATTCGCTTTGCACGCGCCAAGGGTATTAGTGCGCAGCGGGTGTATTTTGTCCATGCGCTGAAAAACACGCTGTTGCCCGTGATCACCGTCGGCGGCGTGCAGATCGGCACGTTGGTGGCCTACACCATCTTGACCGAAACGGTGTTTCAGTGGCCCGGGATGGGGTTTATTTTTCTGGAGGCAGTCAATAGGGTGGATACCCCGTTATTGATCGCTTATTTAATTGTTGTGAGTGTGATCTTTGTCATCACCAATACGCTGGTCGATATGATCTACGGTTTAGTGAATCCGACCGTGCGCTTGACGGGGGTGAAGTAATGGGTATTGCCGCACAATCTCGCTGGTGGCAGCCCCGCTGGTGGCAGCGCTGGCGCAGCTCGCCACTGGGGCACAGTCTTGGGCGTGATCGTATTGCCCAAGTCGCATTAGCCGTACTGCTGCTGATGGCATTGGCGGCCGTTTTTGCCCCAGTGCTGGCGCCGTTTGACCCCTACGACCCCCGTTCAATCGACATTATGAATTCGGAGCTGCCTCCGGCGTGGGTCGATGATGCGGATCCGCAGTTTGTATTGGGCACCGATGCGCAAGGGCGTGACCTGCTCAGTGCGATTTTGTATGGCTTGCGCGTGTCTTTGCTCATTGGCCTGTGCGCTGTGATGCTGCAAGCGCTGATCGGTATAACTGTGGGATTAAGCGCCGGTTATTTAGGCGGGCGCGTCGATGTGATCTTGATGCGAGCGGCCGATATTCAGCTGTCTTATTCGACGATGATGGTCGCCATTATTGTGCTGGCGGTATTTCGTACGGCCTTTGGCGCACAGCTCTATAGCGATCTGGCGGTCTTGATGCTGATTCTTGTTATTGGCATCGCGGAGTGGCCGCAATACGCACGCACAGTGCGCGCGAGCGTGCTCGCTGAAAAACAAAAAGAATATATCGACGCAGCACAGGTGCTCGGATATGGGCGGCTGCGCATTATGTTTCGGCATATCTTGCCCAATGCGCTCTCGCCCGTATTTGTGATTTCCACCGTACAGGTGGCCAATGCGATTATCAGCGAAGCATCGCTGTCGTTTTTGGGGCTGGGTATGCCCGTGAATCGCCCGTCTTTGGGGTCGTTGATCTCCAGCGGCTTTGAATACGTGTTCTCAGGCAGTTGGTGGATGACGGTGATTCCCGGCTTGGTGCTGGTGGTACTGGTGCTGGTGGTGAATGTCCTCGGAGATTGGCTGCGCGATGTGTTGAATCCACGCTTGTATAAGGGAAGCTAATGGCCTTGCTGGAAGTGCGTGATTTGGTGGTGGAGTTTGGGCTGCGAGAGGGGGCCAGTATGGCGCTCGATGGCATCAGCTTTGCGCTGGAGCCGGGCGAGCGGCTGGGCATTGTGGGCGAGAGCGGCGCGGGCAAATCTGTCGCGGCATTCTCGATTCTCAATCTATTGTCGGCGCCAGGGTATATTGCCAGCGGCCAAATTATTTTCGATGGCGTAGACCTCGCAAGCCTCTCAGAATCCGCGCTGCGTACAGTGCGTGGGCGGCGTATTGGCATGATCTTTCAAGATCCGATGATGACGCTCAACCCCGTCTTGAGCATCGGTGAGCAGATGCTAGAGTGCCTGCGCGCGCACAGCAACTGTAGCGAGTCCGAGGCGCGCCATATTTGTATCGAACGACTGCGGCAGGTGCAGATTCCCTCGCCCGAGCAGCGCCTGCGACAGTATCCGCACGAGCTATCAGGGGGAATGCGCCAGCGCGTGATTATCGCCATTGCGCTGTTGCTCGACCCTCAGCTGATCATTGCCGATGAGCCGACCACGGCTTTAGACGTGACGATTCAGGCTGAGATTATGCAGTTGCTGCGTGAGCTGTGCGACAACGAAGGCGTGGCGCTATTGCTGATTACTCACGATTTAGGCGTGGTCGCACAACTGACCCACCGCACGATGGTCTTGTACGCAGGGCGCGTCGTTGAGCAGGCCGAGACAGCGGCGCTGATTCGTGCACCCCGTCACCCCTATACGCGCGGACTGCTCGATGCGCTGCCGGAACGCACCGAGCCGGGGCGGCCACTCAATCAAATTCCGGGCAGTATGCCGGGCCTGCAGTCGATGCCCAGCGGCTGTGCTTTTCATCCTCGTTGCAATCTGGCGCGCGCGCGCTGCCAGAGTGAATCTCCGGCTTTGCAGCACGGCGTCGCTTGCTGGGAGGCCGCATGCTGAGTGTACGCGGCTTGGCCAAGCGCTTTCCTCTGGCAGGCACGCGCCGTTGGTGGCGAGGCGACGAGGGCTTGGCCGTGCATGCGGTCAATGGCGTAGACCTCGAAGCTCGACGGGGCGAGGCCTTGTGCGTGGTCGGCGAATCGGGGTGCGGCAAGTCCACACTGGCTCGTCTGGTCGCGCGGCTGATTGATCCTAGTGCTGGAGAGATTCACCTCGACGATCAACGCATCGATACTCTCCATGGGCGGGAGCTGTGGCCGCTGCGCCAGCGGGTACAGATGATTTTTCAAAATCCCTACGCGTCGCTCAATCCGCGTATGACTGTGCAGCAGACGCTGCTCGAACCGGTGCGCTTGCACCGCTCAAGCCTGAGCCAGAGTGAAGCCCAAGAACACATCGAGCAGGTGATGCGCTCCGTTGGTGTAGACCCGAGCTGGGGCGCGCGTTATCCCCACGAGTTCTCGGGCGGCCAGCGCCAACGCATCAGCATTGCGCGGGCGCTGAGCGTCTCGCCTGAGCTGGTGATCGCGGATGAACCGATATCGGCTCTCGATGTCTCAATCCAGGCGCAAGTGCTCAATGTACTGATGGAAGCGCAAGCCTCGGCGTCATTAACGTATTTATTCATCACGCATGATTTATCGGTGGTGGAGCACTTTGGCGATCGTGTAGCGGTCATGTATTTAGGGCGTATTTGCGAGCTAGCACCGGCCCGATCTTTATTCTCTGGTGCAAGACACCCCTATACCCAAGCCTTGCTGAGCGCGATTCCTCGTATCCGAGGCCAGCACCAGCCACAAAAACTCCACGGCGAGGTGCCCACCCCCGTCCACAGTCCCAGTGGGTGCGTGTTTCATGGGCGCTGCCCTCTGGCGAATGCGCGTTGTCGCGAGCAGATTCCTGTACTGAGAGAGACGCAGCCGGGGCACACTATTGCCTGTCATGCCGTGGAAGAAGGAAGAGATTGATGCAACTACTGTGGTGCAAAGACTTCTTGGTCTTGGCACAAATGCGAAACTTTTCACGCGCAGCGGATCAGCGCTGTATTTCGCAATCTGCACTCAGCCGGCGTATTAAGCAACTCGAAGATGACCTGGGGGCGCGGCTTATTGATCGCCAGCCCGGCTCGCTACAGCTCACTCCGGCGGGGCGGGTTTTTTTACAGCACTGCGAACAGATGCTCAAGCAAGATCAAGCGCTGCGCGAGCAGATTAGCAATACGATTCAATAAATCGACTAGGTCAAACAGGCCGGGCAGGCCAATTAGGCCAGTTAGGCCAGTTAGGCCAGTTAGGCTAAAAAATTAAATTGACCAAGCAGTGATCGTTGTTCAGCGTTGGCGTTGTGCGCGGCGCGCTTGGCGCCGTTGCCACGCGCGTGACAGGATCGCCGAGACAATATAAGTGCTTCCTGCCAGCAGCACGATGGCAGGACCAGCGGGAATATCTGGGGCGTAAGACAGCGCAATGCCGCCCAGGCTCAGCGCCATGCCCAGCCCTGTGGCGATGAGCATCATCTTGCCCAGAGAGTGTACGTAGTGTCCTGCGGTGGCGGCCGGGAGCGTGAGCAAAGCCAGCACCAAAATCAGCCCGACTACCTGAATCAGCAGCACGACGGTCAAGGCCACTAAAATCAGT
>CAKZUS010000348.1 GCA_937921805.1 uncultured Granulosicoccaceae bacterium | reverse complement strand
CTGCATCACAGTAGTGTCCGGGTTGTGTGGCAATGCTATCAAGCTAGTCCGTTATCAAGCTCCCCCCACTGCACCACATCGTTTTTCACACCTTCGGCATCAAACAGCGAATAGAAATGCGAGTCGAGAAGGCGGTCCTCGCTAGGTACTCGCTGGCAGCGGCGTTCAATCCCTTCTAGGACAAAGCCTGATTTTTTGATGACGCGCTGACTGGCAATATTGCCCTCGTGGTGAGAGATGGAGACCTTGTGAGCATGGAGCGCCTCAAAGCAGTAGCGAACCAAAGCCCGCGTCACTTCTGTCGCATACCCCTGTCCAGAGGCACTATCACGTATCCAATAGCCGATCTCCATCAGGCCTTCGCGCCAATTAATATCGTGCAAACCAGAACACCCCACAAAGCGCCCACTGCTCGCTTCAAACACATACATCACCAGCTTTGTACGCTGTAAAAACTCAATGTGTGACTGGCGCGTATACAGCTCATCGTCAGCGAGTGTTCCGCGTTCGCTCGCCCAAGGCAACCAGCGCCACAGCGACTCCCAGCTCTCGGTCTTGCCCTCATGCATGGCAGCCCCGTCGCCAGGGCGCGGTTCACGAATCACCAAACGCGCGCTGCGAATAGGCATTGGCAGATCGATAAGAAGTGCCCGATCAAAGTTCGGTATAGGCATGACAGCTCCTTGTCTATTCGAGACGCCTGCATTGACGCCTTCTTAGCTTCTGCGCATTATGCGCAATTGGAGGTTTGCTATGTCAATCGATTTGCGCCCCCCCGAGCGCGTGATGCGTTTAGCGAGGATGGGCAGCGCGCACCCGATGCGCTTGAGTTTTCTACGCCACTTGTTGCGGCGTTTTGTCCAGGAGGGCTGGAGCTTTGATCGCCCCGTGTGGGAGATTGATGCCCACGGCGTCGGTCGTGCGGTGTATCGGGCGAAGGGGCCTGACAGGAGCTACTCGCTGGTGGCTTTTGCGCATGAGCTGCCTGACGACATGCGCTCGGACCGTGTGATCGCCGAGGCCTGGGACGCGACGTTTTGCCTGTTTGACGGCACGCCTACCGAGGACGATCTGGCGCGTCTGGCGCAAAACGTCCCCTATCAAGAAGCCGGGCGACTGCGCTCTAGCGAGCTGTCGCTCTCGCGCGCTAATCGCTCGGTGCGACTCTGGGAATACGTGGTCGATGCCCTCGCCAAGGGCCAACAGCCCGAGGCGCAGCGCCTTGCCGAGGTCGGCTATCTGATGCGCACCACGGCTGTGTACGGCTCGGGAAAATTCGGCGCAGCGGACCGCTCTGCCCTCAGTGCGCACACGCTGGCACAAGCCCCGTTCCAGATCGAAATGCTCAATGTGTATCTGATTCGCTGTTTCGTGATGGATCTGGTCGAGCATATGGCGCGCGCGCGCAATGCGAACGCTGCCGTGCTCGATCCAGCGCTACGACGCCAGTGCGGCATTGGCAACTCGACCGGTCTGGGTATGGCGCCGTTTTTGGTCAACCACCCGCGTCTGCTGCACGCCTGGATACAGGCACGCGAAACGGCGCTGCTGCGAGTGCGACAACTCCCCAGCGCCAGTACAGCGCAGGTCACCGCGCTGCACGATGCCCTACTCGCCGCGCAGCGCAATGCCGCCGACTGGCACTCTGAGCACCCTCTGCAAGTGCCCAAACTCGCGCATTTACGCCAAGACTTACAAGCCATCGCGCAGCAACTCCAGCACTGGGATCCGCACGCCTCGCAGCCTTGGAACGCGCTGTGGTGCTGGGGTGAGCAGCACTTGAGCCTAGAGGGCCAAGAGCAACTGCTCGCGCTATTGATCGAACCCCACGGCGCGCTCGTGGATACGCTCTGCGACACCATGGCCGCCGACGAAACGCAGCGCCCGAGCGCACAGGGAGATATCGGGACACTGCGCCAGCGCATTGAACAGGACTATGCCTGGGCGCTGCGTTGTGAGTTTGCTTCGCAAGAGGACGAAGCGCGCTTTTGGTATGTCTCGCAAAACAAGCTCGAACCACGCCTAGGGCAGCGCTTCGAAGAGCCAGGCGCCGAGCGCGAGTACCCGCTGGATGTCGGGCGCGCCGTGCAGCGTTTGCACCACGCCCTGAGCCAGACGCCCGACGACACCCGCCTCGCGCGCTGGCTGCTGCACAACGAAGCGCATCGCTGGGCCGCTAAGCGCGTGCTCGCTCATCTGCCCTATGCCGAGATTCAGGACAACCTCGTCTCGCAGGCCCTACTGCCCATTGATATGCTGCGCTGCAAGCTCGCTTTCTTTGGAGCCTCGCACTTCGATCCTCGCTCGGATCGCTGGGTACGCATCTGCCTCTTCCAACACGCGCCCTTCCCACACGAGCTAGAGCATGACCGAACTATCGCTGTCTGAGTTGTTCTCCCTTGCGCGCCAAGCCACGCGCGGGGCGGGCTTGGACTGGGGGCTTGCCGATGACGCCGCAGCATTAGTCGTCACGCTACATCGGCACGCGCTACCCGGCGCGCCCGCTCTGTGGAGCTTGCTGCGCACTCCAGCATCGCCCCCCGAGCCGCGTGCACAGCACTGGCTCCCCGACGGGGCCGCCGCATTGTGCGGCCTGCGCTGCGCCTTGTATATCGCCGACAGCGGCGAGATCCCCACACAGCTTGGCCCCGTTTGCGCGCCGCTGCTGCTCTGGCCCGTCTTGGCGACGCATACGCTGCATTGGGAAGGTGGACAGATTCCAGCAGCCCCCTGCTTGGTCACGATCTCCCCGACTCCTCGGGTATCTCCCCCCCAGATCCAGCGCGCCCACCTACCCGATGAGGCCTACCGTGGATTACAGCAACTGGCAGCACAAACCCATGTACCAGAAAGCGCCCTATCGCGGCGCGGCGCGGGGGAATAAAACAGCGCGTTTACTCTCGTATTACTAAGCGGCTTGCGCCAATAACCCCATGCTAAAATGCGCATATATTTGTGACTTTATCCCCACCATGACTTCGCCGACCGTCGTTGCTGCGCTCTATCAATTTTCTGCTATTGACGCCCCCGAATCGCTGGTAGAGCAGCTACGCCTTGTCTGCGCGCAAGCCCAGACACTGGGTACCTTGCTCGTCGCGCACGAGGGTATCAATGGCACGATTTCGGGCAGCCAAAGCGGCGTTGACCAGGTGTTGGATTTTTTGCGCTCCGACGGGCGTTTCAATGCCCTGTCACTGAAGTTCTCAGAGGCACAAGGCGGCACTTTTTATCGCATGAAAGTGATGCTGAAAAAAGAAATCGTGACCATGGGGCAAGCCAATATCTCGCCGCGCGATGCCGTGGGTACCTACGTCAAGCCTCAAGACTGGAACGCGCTCATCAGCGACCCCGACACCCTGGTGATCGACACGCGCAACGACTACGAGTATCGGGTAGGCACGTTCGAGGGCGCTATCGACCCTCAGACCGCATCGTTTCGGCAGTTCCCGCAGTGGGCCGACGAGCACCTCGCCGCGCATCGCGACAAGCCCACGAAGATTGCCATGTTTTGCACTGGCGGCATTCGCTGCGAAAAATCGACCGCGTACCTACTCGAACAAGGCTTCGACGAGGTATACCACCTAGAGGGTGGCATCTTAAAATACCTCGAAGAGGTGCCCGAAGAACACAGCCTGTGGCGTGGCGAATGTTTTGTGTTTGACCAGCGCGTCGCGGTCGGTCATGGCCTACAACAAGGCAGCTACCGCCTGTGCCACGGTTGCCGCGAACCGATTACTGCCGAAGACACGCAGCACGAGCACTTTGAAGAAGGCGTCTCTTGCCCGCGCTGCAGAGACTCCATCAGCGAAGAAAAACGGGCGAGCCTACGCGAACGCCAGCGGCAAATGCGCTTGGCGCGCCAGCGTGGCGAGGCGCATATTGGTCAAAAAATCGATCCGAAATAGTCATAGCCCACTTATAGCGCCCCCATCGGCCCAGCCGAGGCGCTGTCGGCTCACATCAACGAAGACAACCCCGGTATTCAGGGATTATCCATGACGGTCGAAGACGGTGTTGCCAAGATCTCTGGCACCGCAGAGGATCAACCCGCGTTCGAGAAAGCCGTACTCATGACGGGGAACGCCCTGGGCATTAGAGAAGTCCAGGCCGAAGCACTCACCGTGGCCGCCCCAGCCGAAGCCGCAACAATCATCACCATTGAAAAAGGCGACACGCTGTGGGCCGTCGCCGCGAAACACCTCGGCAACGGCGCGAAGTACACCGAGATTGTCGAGGCCAACAAAGAAGTCATCAAAAATGCCGACCTGATCTTCCCAGGGCAGAAGATTCGTATTCCTTAGGCAGCTTATGTGAGCAAGACTCTGTGAGGAGAGCGAGCTGTTGGGGTCGCTCTCCTACTGGGAAGTCATGCCAATTTAGCACAGAGCACTGGCGTATCAGCCCCCCATAGCCAAGGTCTTCTGCACCGATTCGCGAGCGCTCATGCGCGCAAAATGCGCCGCCGCTTTGGGGTAGGCTTGGATGTCTATCTCGTCCATCGTCAGCCAATAGCAAACCGCGTGAAAGTAGGCGTCAGCAATGGTGAATTGATCGCCCATCACCCAGTCACCGCTGAGGTAATTATCTTCGATGTATTGCATCGACTCGCCCATCGTCTGCGGGACTTTTTGATACATATCGTCGTAGCTCGATTGCAGATCAGCCCAGCGTGGACCGCGCAAACGGTGGGCATGGTTCACGTGCAAAGTGGAGGCGAGATAGCCATTAAATGCCTGCAGTTGTGCCAGCGCCCAGGCATCGTCCAGCGGGGCGAGCTGGGCTTGGGGAAAGCGGCGGGCGATATATTCGAGAATCGCGGCATTTTCGGTCAATATGCCGTGTTCTGTCACGAGGGCCGGCACGCGCCCTTTGGGGTTGATAGCCAGATAGTCTGGTGAGCGCTGGTCGCCATTTTTGGGGTTGAGCGCCTGCGACTCAAACTCCGCGCCCACTTCATGTAGGGCAATAAAAACAGAGCGAGCAATAGAGCCGGTAAAGTAATACAGCTTGAGCATCATCATTTCCTGAGTCGTGTATCTCTCTAGATTACACCTGCGTTACACGGCTCGCACGGCCTCTACCTCCCGATTTGGTACCGACAGTGTTGCCCCAGTTTGACTACGACCCACGCGACCCCGCGTTTTGCCAACAGCCCTACACCGCCTATGCACAGATGCACGCCGCGGGTGGCATCGGCATGTGGCCCGCCTACGACATGGTGGCGTTTGCGCGCTACGACGATGTGAACGCGATATTGCGCGATCGGCGCTTTGGGCGGCAGTGGCCACACGAACACCCTGCTCACCTCGCAGACTTTGCCGCCACAGAATTACATTCGCTGCTCTGCCTCGAAGGCGATGCCCATCGGCGTTTGCGCGCAGTCGTAAGCCGGGCGTTTGTGAACAAGCATATCGACGCCCTGCGCCCGCGCATTCAGGCCAGTATCGACGAGCGTCTTGAGGCACTCGCGGCCGAGTTTGCTGACACTGGCGAGGCGGAGCTGCTCAGCACATTCGCGATGCCTATCCCTGCGCAGATTATCGCTAGCATGATCGGTGCGCCACGGGAGATGGTGCCGGATCTACTCGACTGGTCGCATGCGATGGTCAAGGTCTATACCCAGACCCAAAGCCACGATGACGATCTCGCCGCCAATCAGGCAGCGCGTGAGTTTAGCGATGCCTTGCGCGGCCTGATTCAAGCGCGCCGGCAACGCCCACAAGACGATCTTCTGTCGAGATTATTGCAGCAAGGCCTAGACGACGAGGAGCTGATTTCTACTGGCATTTTGCTGCTCAACGCCGGTCACGAGGCCACGGTACACAGCACTGGCAACGCCGTAAAAGCCGTGCTGGAATCCGGTCTTGATACCCACGCCCTCTTCGCCCCCGAGCAATGCGCCCAAACGGTCGAAGAGCTGCTGCGCTTCGATCCGCCGCTGCATCTGTTTACGCGCTATGTGTACGAAGATATGAGCTTCGCAGGCGTCGCGCTGCAACGCGGGCAACAAGTCGCCTTGCTCTTAGGCGCCGCCAGCCATGATCCGAGCAAGCTCGACCACCCTGAGCGCTTTAACCCCTATCGCGGCAACGCGCCGCACCTGGGCTTCGGGGTCGGTGTGCATTTTTGCCTGGGCGCGCCCCTCGCCAGAGCCGAGCTGACTATGACGCTACCGGCGCTGTTTACACGCTTTGCAGACCTGCGTCTGGTCGCAGCGCCGCGCTATGCCGATAGTTATCACTTTCGGGGACTGGAGACGCTGCGGGTCAGGTCCGGCACAAGCCGACCCAAAACTGCATAAAAGATCACTTAAAAGACCTAAAAAGCAGCATTTTCATCATTCCTCCGCAGGCGGAGCTGGGTTCGATGCAGCCGGCTTCTCCGGCTTGTCTTCGGCCTTCTTCACCCGCACCATCTTGTCCCCAATATAGGTGCCGTTGATGTTCTTCATCGCCGCTTTGGCCTCGCCCACTTTCGGCATTTCTACAAAGCCAAAGCCTTTGGAGACCCCTGTCGAGGCGTCGTAGACAAGCTTGCAGTATTGCACCGTGCCATAGCCTTGGAACAGCTCGCTGAGCTCTTCCTCGGTGGTAGAGCGATCGAGGTTGCGTAGGAGTAGTTTCATTGCGATCTCATAGTGAAGAGTCTGTGGCGAATCATGCCGATGACATTATGGCTTGGTAACTTTAATAAACAATGGCTCATCCTGTACCGACACATATAACCTTTCGACCTTGTCTCGCGCCCAGGGCGTGCGGCGCAAGAACTTGAGAGACGACTTGATAGAAGGGTCTTTTTTAAAGCAGTTAATGTCGATGATGCTCGCCAGCTCTTCCCAGTCGTAGTACAGCACTAGACGAGTGAGCATCATCTCCAGCGTAACGCCGTGCAGCGGATTATTGGGCTGCACCCGAGGCGCGCTATCGCTCATGTGCCCGGCCTGACTCTACTGCCCAAAATCGGCCGCGCTATGGCGCTCGGGCACTTGCTCGTCTGGCTCACCCCAAGCACGGTTGACCTTACGCCCGCGTTGCACAGCGGGGCGCTGGAATATCTCTTCGGCCCAACGCTGGACATGTGTATAAGTATCGACTTGCAAGAACTCTGCAGCCCCATACTGATAACCGCGCACCAGGCCGCCGTACCAGGGCCAGGTCGCCATATCGGCAATAGAATATTCATCGCCACCCAAGAACCGGTGCACGGCCAGCTCTTTGTCGAGCACGTCGAGTTGGCGCTTGGCCTCCATGGCAAAACGATCTATCGCGTATTCGATTTTGATGGGGGCATAGGCGTAAAAGTGCCCAAAGCCTCCCCCCAGGTACGGCGCAGAACCTTGCAGCCAGAACAACCAGTTCATTACCTCAGTCCGCGCCTTGCGGTCTGTAGGCAGAAAGTGACCGAACTTCTCAGCGAGATACAGCAAGATCGCGCCGGACTCAAACACACGGCTTCCCGTATCGCGGTCAAACAAGGCCGGAATTTTGGAGTTGGGATTGATCTCAACAAAGCCACTGGAGAACTGGTGCCCTTCGCCAATATTGATCAAATACGCATCGTACTCCGCACCACTCACTCCCAGTTCCAGCAGCTCTTCGAGCATGATGGTGACTTTTTGCCCATTGGGCGTCGCCAGAGAATGTAGCTGCAGAGGGTGCTCACCCTGAGGCAGCTCGGCCTCGTGGGTCGCGCCGGAGATGGGGCGGTTGATACTGGCCCAGGTTCCGCCACTCTCGGCGTCCCATGTCCAGACATCAGGGGGGGTGTATTCGTCACTCATCGCAGTGCTCCAGCAAGTTGTACGCGGGGATATTGTGCGGACAGTGTTCAGGAAAACGCGCACGCGTGCAACAGCCGTTCTGGCATAACGCCAAAACTGCCAGCGATAAGCGGGCGAGCACTGAAGTGGTGTATATCGACAACAAGGCCGTGGGCGGGTTATTTTTTCTCGATCGTTTCCACTGGCCCGCCCTGCTCCGCCCAGTTTGAGAATCCCTCTCGCAAATGCGAGGCGGCAAAACCCATGTCTTGCAAGGTCGCCACAGTCAGCGCGGATCGCCACCCTGAAGCACAGTGAAAGACGTATTTTTTGTCTTGTCCAAAAATATCTTTGTAATACGGGCTGTCGGGATCTACCCAAAATTCGATCATGCCCCGAGGCGCATGCACGGCCCCTGGTATCGCTCCGGTGCGATAGCGTTCGCGAATATCGCGGATATCAACAATGACGACATTGGGGTCACCCACTTGGGCGATAAGATCAGGCGTCTCGACTTCTTCAATGCGCGCGCGGGCTTGCGCCACCATCTCGGCGGCAGAGATCTTGAGCTTTTTCATTTTGTTCTCAGCTATGGAACGGCTTTCCCGCATATTGATGCCATCCCCGTATTGATGCAACAGTGCCTCGGCAGTGATGAAAGCAGAACTCTCTCTAGCTATCTAGATAGCTATCTGGCTATCTGGCTATCTGGCTATCTATTTAGCCCTCGCCGCATCTGTAGCGTGTGCACCAAAGAACGCCAACGCCCGTTCCACAATAAGGTCGGGGCACTCTTCGGCCAGATAATGCCCGGCATCTAAGCCCTCGCCTTCGACCTGCTCAGCGCGCCGTCGCC
>CAKZUS010000347.1 GCA_937921805.1 uncultured Granulosicoccaceae bacterium | reverse complement strand
ATATCATTTTCTCATCCAGCATTCTGGAGGCTTTTGACGAGCAGGAGCTATGTTTTGTCATGGGTCATGAGATCGGTCACCACGTTTATGGACACCACGATGTGCCTATCGGCGCGATGATGAAGCAAAAGCCCCCGCCAGCTTTGGCGCTTAAGCTGTTTGCATGGTCGCGCTACGCCGAGTTCTCAGCCGACCGAGCTGGTGCGTATTGCGCGGAGAGTTTCGATGCGGTGGCACGAGCTTTGTTTAAGCTCTCTTCGGGGATCAGCCAGCTCGGTGGATTGATTCGTTTTGATCTCGACACCTTCCTTCAACAGGTCGAAGACATGGACGAGACGCACTCAGCCGCTCCAAGCCAAGATTGGTTTGCGACGCATCCATTTAGTCCCTTGCGCGTCAAAGCATTGCAGTGTTTCTACGCCAGTGAACTGGTCAAAGCCGGCGGCACGCCCCGAGCACAGCTAGAGATGCAGTGCGCCCAGTTGATGCGCTTAATGGAACCGGGCTATCTCGATGCCAGTGGGCCAGATGCGCGCGCAATGCGGAATGCTTTTGTGGCGGCAGCTCTGGTGATTGCAGCCGAGGGGGATGGCATCAGCGACACCGAGCGCGCGGTACTCAAAGACTTCTTGGGCGACTCAGTCAATCTCGACAAGCTCGACCCTGCTCAGCTCGAGTCCGCATTGCCTGCCAGGCTAGAGGCGATGCTAGAGCACACCTCGGCGGGGCAACGGATGCAGGTATTGCGCGATTTATCGATGGTGGCCCAAGCCGACCGTGATGGCGCCCAAGATAAACACGCCCAACTTGTGCACATAGCCCAGCGCTTGCAGCTCGACCCATCACTGATCGACACCAGCATACTGCGCAATCCTCTGGACTGAGTAGCCTGGATGTGCGCAGACCTACTTAGACGATGGCGTATAATCGTTTGCTTTAGGGCCTAGACATGCGCCAAAACAATATCGCGGCTTCTGCTTGGGTTTTTGTTGGCAGCAGTTTTTTTGTCGTTGTCGGCGCGCTGGTTAAATTAATCGGCGAGGCAGAGGGAGAAGCGATCTCTATCGCTCAGATTCTCCTGGTGCGCCAAGCCACGATGATGCTGTTTTTATTGCCCTTGCTCTCTCAGCAAGGGCTGTCAGCGTTTCATACTCGCGCGCTATCACTGCAAATGCTGCGCGTTCTCCTGGCAACCATCGCCCTCTGCGGCTCGTTTTGGGCCCTAATGCATCTGCCGCTGGCAGACGTGACCGTCATTGGTTTTTCTAAGGTTATGTTTGTTACCGTCGCCGCTTGGTTGTTTCTGAGCGAACAAGTCGGTATTCGTCGCATTATGGCGACGCTAGTGGGTTTTGTTGGGGTTGTGATCATTCTCGATCCCGGTGGCGATGCTTTCAACATCTACGGACTAGCCGCCCTCATCGCCGCCGCCTGTGCCGGGCTGGCGATGATTGTTATTCGCAAACTCAGCCAATACGACAGCCCACAACAGTTGATTCTCTACCAAGCGACTTGCTTAGGCTTACTCGCCCTGCCCTTGGCCGTGTACTTCTGGGTTTGGCCGACGCTAGTGCAGTGGGGACTATTAATCGGCATTGGCATTGCGTCGTATTGCGGCCAATTTTGTAATGTCACGGGATATAGTCGTGGCGATGCTTCGTTTATCGCACCCATCGACTACTTTCGCTTGCTCGGTGCGGCCATGATTGGGTATTGGGGCTTTGGCGAGGTACCGAGCTGGAACACCGCTGTCGGGGCGGCCTTGATTGTCGGCGCGGCGCTGTACACCCTCGCCCGCGAACTCAAACGCAAGCGCGAGATCAACGCCACACCGGCCAAACCCCTCGTAGACTAGCCTCGCACCAACAGAACAAAAGCTATGGGCAAGGAAATCGCTGCGTATTACTTATTAAAAACCGAACGCATGGTGTCACCGATGATATCGGCCGATAGCGTCCCGTTGGTAGTGTGCTGCAAGCGGCCTTTGCCATCAAAGTACAACAATGTCACATGGGGGACCTGATAGCGATCTTGGATCGCCTTGCCCTCTTTTGTGGTGATGTCAGCTAGGCGATAGTTAATCCCGTCTATATCCTCTAAAGCCGTTGTCGTAGCGCCTTTCAGACGACGACACTTCGGGCAGGAGGGGTCGTGAATCTGTACCACCACTGGCGTGCCGTTGCCGATGACGCTCAGATCGTGCAAGGTGCGATGATTTGTATCATATGCCTGCAGGCTCACCACAGCAAAGCCGCTAACGGCCAAGGCCACGGCTCCCTGTATGGCGCGGCGGCGAGTGAGCTTCCATGCTGAGGTCTGAGAGGGCTTGGAAGGCGCTGATTTTTTCTTTTTTGCCATGACTTGCTGTGTAAAAAAACGAAACTGTAGGCTCATGGACCTCGGTTTGCTGTAAGGGTTCCCCGACACGGAGATTACGGCACGGAGATCAAGACAGAGCGGACCCAACACTTGCCCTGTCACAGTCCCGATGCTATAGCTGTGGTAACACCTTATAAAAGTGTCGCCCAGAGTTTGTAGGGGCGCAAAGCGCGAAGTTGAACAATAACTTACAAAAAAATTATGCTAACGGCTATTGCTTTCGGAGCCAAGATACTCCAGTATCTCTCTATCGGCACAACTATCGTGTTGATAGCCGCCTTCAAAAAGGCGCTTTTTTTTATTTTTCTTGAGTTTTTTGATGAATATTTATGTGGGGAACCTGGCCTATTCGGTTAGGGACGAAGATCTGCTTAGCGCGTTTCAACAGTATGGTGACGTGTCTAGTGCAAAAGTCATTATGGATCGTGACACCGGTCGCTCTAAAGGTTTCGGCTTTGTAGAGATGTCCAACGACGAGCAAGGCCGCGCTGCTATTGCTGCCATTAACAATACCGAGCTTTCAGGCCGCAGCATGCGCGTCAACGAAGCACGTCCACGCGAAGAGCGCCCTCGTCGCTTCTAAGCCTGTAGTCTGTAGGTAGTCGTTAGACAGCCACACAGCACAGTCGGCGCGCACTGCGTCGGCTGCCCTAGCCAGTTTCCTCTATTTCATTTATAGCCATCGCGCTTTTCGCATCGGTTGCGCCAGCTCGCGAGCTTTTAGCGCAACAGTCGCTGTAATCGCCACCACGCAAAGCCTACATACTCGTGTACTGCGCGGGTACTGTTACGCAAATAATATTCGCCAAACCCCCACCTTCCTCCTCGCGATATATAGTCGCTCGGCGCTGGCAGCACATTGATTCCCGCATCTTCGAATATCATCATGCTACGGGGCATATGCGTGGCAGAGGTCACCAGCGCCACAGAGACTGGCGCGCCATTGAGCCAATCGCGTAACTGAGAGGCCTCGCTGCCCGTATCAATCCCCAAGACCAGTGCTTCGACCCGCTCCGGCGGCGCCCCTAGTTCGAGCGCAGCAC
>CAKZUS010000346.1 GCA_937921805.1 uncultured Granulosicoccaceae bacterium | reverse complement strand
GTGGATTATGTGGGAAACCTCAAGCCTGTTTGAGAACATTGGCGTAGTGCAGGACGGCATCAACACGGTATCAGTGCCGCTACAAATCAAAGACGCCCCACAGGCCACACCGTTGCAGCGAGGCGAAGGGGAAGTCGAGTTTCGCGATTTGTCTTTCCACTATGGCAAGACTCCCAGTGGCGAGGCCCAAAGCGTGGTTGATGGCCTCAATCTGCGCATTGCCCCAGGAGAGAAAATCGGCTTAATTGGGCGCTCCGGTGCGGGCAAGACAACGTTAGTGAATCTGTTGCTGCGTTTCTATGATGCCGAGCAAGGCGCTGTGTTGATTGACGGGCAAAACGTCAGCGCGGTGACTCAGGATTCTCTGCGTGCTCAGATCGGCATGGTCACGCAAGACACTTCGCTCCTGCATCGCTCAATTCGCGACAATATCGCCTATGGCCGCCCGGACTGCAGTGATGCGGAGGTCATCGCAGCGGCCCAAAAAGCCAAGGCCTGGGACTTTATTTCAACACTGCAAGACCAGAAAGGCCGTTGTGGTCTGGATTGTGAGGTGGGCGAACGAGGGGTCAAACTCTCCGGCGGACAGCGCCAGCGCATTGCGATTGCGCGGGTATTTCTCAAAAACGCCCCGATTTTGGTGCTCGACGAGGCCACCTCCGCACTCGATTCTGAAGTCGAGGCCGCGATACAAGACAGTCTGCTAGCACTCATGCGGGGCAAGACCGTGATTGCTATCGCCCACAGACTCTCGACTATCCGTTCACTAGACCGGCTCGTGGTGATGGACCAAGGAACAGTGATACAGACCGGAACGCATGATGAGCTGGTCGCCGAGCCAGGTCTCTACGCTGAGTTGTGGGCGCGACAGAGCGGTGGAATGCTGCCCACTGCAGCGTCTCCTGCGCCCTCCCCTGCGCGCCCCGATAATCAACCCGAATGAACGCCCCTATGAACGGCCCTATGAACGACCTTGCGAGCGCCTCTGTAAACGAATAATTGAGCACAAAAGTGAGCAGGCGGAAGCATCCTGCAGAAGTAGTACCTCAGACACAAAAACTTATCGAATTAATCCTCCAGAGGCCGGTTCGCGGTGACGATACACATCAGTATGGAGAAACTGACCGAACTGATGAATCTGTCCCGCCGCACTGCTCACGAGCACTGGGACGAGCAGCACGCCAAACAGGCCGTGGGAAGTACTGCGCTAGTGTTCATTAGCTACTACGACTTGGCCGGGCAACTGGAGACGCAACAAAACTTTCTCGGCCGAATCACCCACACCAGCCTCGACAAGGGGATTACGGTACAGCACTTGGACAACGGCAAGAATTACCGTCTTCCTGCCGACACGCGCGCGATTCAGCCGCTGGAGAAGACGGGTAAAGCGCAATTTGAGATTCGCTACAGTTTCTACCCCTTGCTCAATATACCGGGCCAGGGCCAGGTCACTTTGCGTTTGGCGGCATTCCATCCCAGCGAGCAAATCTAGACTGTCGGCCTGTCGAGGCTAGAGAAAGCTAGAGAAAGCTAGAGCATGCAGGCTGAGCGCGGCGGAGTATACTGCGCGTAGATTCATTTGTTGCGTTGTCAAAGATCAGGATGCTCTTCGATTGGTTTAAACCCGCCTGGCAGTCTCCCCTTGCTCATAAACGCCTACAAGCCATACAGCGCTTGTCCAAGCAAGAGATTTTATTGCGACTTGCGCGTGATGACGAAAGCCCTGACGTGCGCAGTGCTGCGATCCACAAGCTCGAGCGCATACCCGACTTGCTCAAACTCCTCGTGGATCCGCGCCAGCGCGATGACAAAGTACAACGCCTAGCCCAGGTTGCAGCGCCCGGCGATATGGTCGCCGCAGCGCAGCGCTTTGCCAGCGCTCCAGACACCGCAACGGCCCTACTCAACCAGCTCCCCGTAGCGACCCTACTTGAGACGCTCCCATCGCTGAGTGTGCCCGGCATATTAGCCCAGCTCGCCCTACATCACCCCGCTATCAGCGCGCGCAAAGGCGCAGCGCAGACGCTCGCGACACTGCAAGACGAAAGTGCACTACAGACTCTGCACAAAAGCAGTCGCGATAAAACCATCCGCCAAAGTGCCCGCCGCGCGCTGGATGCTTTGCGCGACGCCGCACAGGCACGCGCCGCTGAGCAGGCCCAAGTCAAGCTTGCGCTCGAGAAGCTGCGCGAGCTAGCCCAGGCCCTGGACAAGCGTTGGTATACACAGCGCCTCGCCCAAGCCCAAGAGCAGTGGGAACACTGCGCGCACCTGGCCAGCGAATCAGAACGCCACGACGCCGCGCAGTGGATAGCCCAATGCCAAGAGCACGAAGCAGAGCTCGCACCGCCCCAGAGTGCTCCCAGCTCCCCCCAGACCTCGCCCACTGCGACAGATCTTGCGCTCGCTCAAGCCGAGGCAGAGCATCTGGCACAACTAGAGCCGTTGTTTAACGACCCGGACATTGCCCACGATCACCATGCGCTAGCCGAAGCAATTGAGGCATGGCAGCACACCTTCCAGCCCCACAACCAGGCATTAGCCGCAGCGCAGCAAGCCCTGCACACGGTCGCCCAGCTCGATGCGCAAGCGCAGCACATTGATGCGTTGACCCACACACTGGATAACTCTGAGGCCTCCCCTGACGCCCTCTCTGAGGCGCTCGACACCGCGCACAGCATGCTCGCTCAGCTCGACTGGCCTCTTTCTGCGCCGCCACCGCCTCGGCTCGACGCCCTGCAACAGGCCATTGCGCGCGCCAGCACTGCACGGGACGCGATCCAAGCGCAGCAGAACAATGCTATCCAACACACTCTGTCGCAGCTACGCCACTGCTACAACCGCGCCCGCAGCGCTCTGCAACACGGCCACCTCAAGCAGGCTCAGTCGGCTTTCAGGCACGCCGAACCACACTTTGACGCGCTCCCCGAGTCAGAGCGCGCACGCCAACGAGCGGGCTGGTCAAAATTAGAACTAGAGCTATCCAAACTCAAAGACTGGCACGAGTTCTCCGCACAACCCCACAAGCACGATCTTATCGCCAAGGCCCAGACGCTCATTGATGCGCAGATGCCGCTAGAGGCCAAGCACAATGCCTTGCGCGAGCTGCGCCAGCAGTGG
>CAKZUS010000345.1 GCA_937921805.1 uncultured Granulosicoccaceae bacterium | reverse complement strand
GAGTGTATACGTATGCAAGGCAAAATTTTAGTGTGGGCTTTCTTACTGGCGGGCTGCGCGAGCAATATGGACGCGCCGATGTCTCGGCTGCTCGGCGAGAGCACTGCGCTGACGGTGCTCAGTGAGAGCTGCTCTAGCACTGTCTCCAAGCGCCCCAATACCACGGAAAACGGCAGCGGGACAGTGCAGTGCCGCCTACGCTGGGAGGCCGAAGGTGACCAGCGCACCAGCACTGCCACGATGAGCTATGTCATCGTTTGGCGCCAGCCTCTTGCTGCGCGGGCGGCCGAAGCTCAGGCGCTACAGCGTGCACAGCGCGACGTTATTAGCAGCGCGATACGCACTGCCCGCCGTCTACAGGAGGCCAATGATGATGATTGATATCGGGACGTATATTTGGGCGTATCGCCTGGACTTGCTGGCCTTTGTCGGCCTCGTGCTGTGCTGGGTGGGATATTACGCGTATTCAAAGCGGACCAGTGTCGATGACCATATGCACGAGATGCGTCGACAGTGGATGAGTTCATTGTTGCTGCGCGATGTGCGCATTGTCGATGCACAAATCCACGCATCGTTGATGAATGGGGTGGGGTTCTTTGCCTCGACGTCCTTGGTGTTGCTGGGGGGCTTGCTCGCGATGCTCGGGGGACAAGGCACGGTATTTGAGCAAGTCGCCAAGTGGAGCTTTTTGGGACCGACGCCCGTGTGGCTCCTCGAAGGCAAGCTGCTGACGCTCATGGCTTTGTTTGTTTATGCGTTTTTTAAGTTCGCCTGGTCTTATCGCCTGTTTAACTATGTGGCGATTTGCATCGGAGCACTACCCCCGATAGAAGTAGAGCGCATTGAGCCTATTGATCACGATGAGGCGGTTGAATCGCTCGCGACTTTGCACGCTATAGCCGGGAGGCACTTTAACCGAGGCCTGCGAAGTTTCTATTTTGGTGTGGCGGTATTGGGGTGGTTTGTCCACCCCTTGCTGATGCTGCTGATGACTTTCGGCGTCGCAGCGGTATTATACCGGCGCGACTATCGCTCTAAGTTTGGCGTATCGGTGCAGCGCCTGCAAAAGGCGCTGCAGCCTGACTCAACACAAACTCAGTCAGAACAGGCCTAGGGGTAAGGGCGTCGTGCTGGGCCAGTGTAGAGCTGGCGTGGGCGCCCGATACGAAACTCAGGATCTTCGTGCATCTCTTGCCACTGTGCGACCCAACCGACGGTACGTGCCATGGCAAACATCACGGTAAACATGTTCATCGGAATATCCAGCGCACGCAGAATAATGCCGGAGTAAAAATCGACATTGGGGTAGAGCTTGCGCTCCTGGAAGTATTCGTCTGCCAAGGTCTTTTGTTCTAGCTCGCGGGCAAGCTGGAACAAAGGTTGGTCTCCGCCTAACTCGTCGAGCAGGTCGTGGCAGACTTTTTCGATGCAGCGCGCGCGCGGGTCGAAGTTTTTGTAGACGCGGTGACCAAAGCCCATCAGGCGGAACGGATCGTTTTTGTCCTTGGCGCGGGCAATGGTCGATTCGATAGACTCCCCAGAGGCAGCGATGGAATCGAGCATGTTCATCACCGCTTCGTTGGCACCGCCGTGTGCTGGCCCCCAGAGACAGGCAATCCCTGCGGCAATCGATGCAAAGGGGTTGGCACCAGAGCTTCCTGCCAAACGCACGGTAGAGGTCGAGGCATTTTGCTCATGGTCGGCGTGCAAAATGAGCATCGTCTCTAGGGCTTTGACTGCCGTGGGGCTGGGCTTATAGTCCTCTGCAGGCACAGCAAACATCATGTGCAAAAAGTTCTCGACGTAGCCGAGATTGTTTTTGGGATACATGAAGGGTTGGCCGCGATGGAGCCGATAGCACATGGCCGCCAGGGTGGGCATTTTGGCAATCAGGCGATGCGCGGTGATGGTGCGATGCTCTGCATTGGTGACATCGAGTGAGTCATGGTAGAACGAGGCGAGCGCTGCAACCGTAGCCGAGAGAATGGCCATGGGGTGGGCGTCATAGCGAAAACCTGTCATAAAATCACGAATATTTTCGTGCACCATGGTGTGGTTTTTGATCAAGGCTTCGTATTGGTTGAATTCTTGCGCTGAGGGCAACTCGCCGTTGAGGAGCAAATAGCAAACTTCGAGGTAATTGCTCTTCTCGGTGAGATCTTCAATGGTATAGCCACGATGCAGTAACTCGCCCTTATCGCCGTCGATGTAGGTGATGGCACTGCTGCAGCTGGCGGTGGAGGTGAACCCTGGGTCGTAGGTCCACATCCCAATCCCACCTTGAATTTTACGTATGTCAAGCGCGGGCGCTCCATGCGTAGGCTCATAAACCGGACAGTCGATGCGACGACCAGCAACATCGTCGACGATGCTCACGATTCGATCTGACATACTGAGATACTCCTATCTAGCCCGAGGGCATGAATTGTCTATATTGCGTCATATATTGGCGCACTATCGCCAGTTTAACGCTTGATAAGGCGACGTGGCATTTTCGTTAGGTGAAGATATGAAAAGTTGGTTTATAAAAAGCGAGTTACTATTCGCGTGATAGTTCCAGATCGGGTACTTGCGCTAGGCCAGGGGTGTTTATTTGCCTCTGCAAGGCCGCAGCCTAGCGGTGCCCAGCGCCAGTTACTCGATACTTTGCGCATAGATCGACTGATATGCCTGCTCAGCACAGAAGAAAGGCAGCGCTTTGCACTGGAATCGTGGTGTGCGACACGCGTCGAGCACTGCGCTATCGAAGACTTTAGTGTGCCCGCGCCGGCATTGGCTGCGCGATGGCGTGCCCATGCGGAGCTGCTGCGCCAAGGGCAACGTCTGTGGGTGCACTGCAACGCAGGCATTGGGCGCACCGGAATGTGGTGCGCGGCGATGATGGGCGAGCTGGGTTGGCCTGCGGAGCAGGCTCTAGAGCGTATTGCCCAGGCGCGGCGGCTGGCTGTGCCCGATACGCCTGCGCAGCGGGCCTGGGTCATAGAACAATCAGCCAGACAAGCAGGAGCAGAAAGCCCCCCATTACCCACTGCATCATCTGTGCGGACGTCGAGCGGGAAGAGCGGGTTGCCCCGCTCAAATGCAAGGCCGCCAGCACCGTAAGGGCGAGTTTGAGACTGCCGCTCTTGGCGCTGTGATAGCGCTGCGCAATGCTCTCTGCCGCACGCTCCACGGGGCGATACAGTTGCGGCATGAGGCGGCGGTAGACCCAATCAAAGTCGAGATTGATTGCGCGAATTTCGGGCGGGTATAGCCCCAGTCGCCACAAGACGATAAAGGCCAGCATCGCGCCCATCAGCAGTTGCATTTGCGTGACGATGTGCTCCGCCGTATAAGGCTCGTAGTCAACGGCGAAGGGGAGCCACTGATAAAGTGCCTCGGGGAAAACACCAATCGCAATACAAGCCGCTGCGGTCAAGCCCATCGCCCAACGCATCCCCGCAGGGCTGTCATTTTTGGCGAGCTGCGCGCGATAGCGATGACTCTGGTCGTGGGCAAAAAAGGTGAAAAATGGCACCTTAATGCCCGAGTGATCCAGCACTCCGGCGCTGGCGAACATCAGCACCAGCCAGATCACAGTCAGGTGTTCTCCCGCTGCCGCTGAGAGAATCAACGATTTGGCGACAAAGCCCGACAGCAGCGGAAAAGCCGAGATCGACATCGCGCCGATAATGCAGCACACCGCCGTGAAGGGCATGTGCCGCCACAGCCCTCCCAGCTCGCTGGCCTTACAGGTCCCAACGCGGTGCAGCACTGCGCCCA
>CAKZUS010000344.1 GCA_937921805.1 uncultured Granulosicoccaceae bacterium | reverse complement strand
CAAGGCGCCCAAGGCGGTGTATGCCTGCAGGCTGACAGGGTGCATGCGCTGCGACATCGTGCGCGTGAGCAGCAGATAAAACGCAAAACACGCCGCCGTGCCCAGCGGAAACAATGCAAACCAGCCGACTTCGGCAAACTGCGGCTGTATGACGAGTAGTGTGCCAAGAAAGCCCACAATACTGGCCGTAATGCGCCGCCAACCAACGCGCTCGCCCAGTATCGTAGCGCCCAGGAACATCAGCAACAACGGCTCGACAAAGAAAATCGCCATGGAGTCGGCGATGGGCATTACGGTCAGCGCTGCAAAGAAAAAGCAGGTCGCGAACAAAATCAAGGCACCACGCAGCAAGTGCAGCCCTATCTCCGGCATCTGAGGGCGGTGCGCGACGCGCATCAGCAGTGCCAGAGGCAGCAGCAGCGATGCTTGCACCACAAATCGTGCGGCGGCAACCTGGAACGTCGGGATCGCATCGCCAGCGAGTTTGGCAAAGGTGTCGATAATGGGGCCGGTGATGACAAATCCCATCATCAAAGCCATGCCCAGCAAGGGGCGCTGCATGCTCACGTTAGTCTTGCCAAGGCGAAAGGTGCCCTATTGTGGCGCAAGCGGGTGCTGGAGTCGATATCGGTGTGCGATACGCGCAAAATGAGTGATGTGTGCACACTGCGCGTCCAGCGCTTTGGTCGCTATGGCGCGCTAGTCCGCTGGGGGCAGGGTGTGATCTCGGTACACTTGCAAGCCCGGCGTCTCCCAGCGCAGAGACCACGTGGCGCCAGGGTGTGCTGGAGCAGCCTCGCCAGCGTTGACGACAAGTAAAATGGTCTGGTCGATGATCAGCTGAAAGCCTTGCAACTGCGGCCAGTGCGCATTCTCTATTGGGGTGCCGTCGAGCTGGCGCCACTGCAGGCGCTGCGCATGCAAAAACTCAGGCTGCCACAGCGGTGCGAGTTCTTGGCGCAGCGCGCTGAGATCCTGGACATAGTCCAGCAAATCATTATCAGCTTGTTCCCAGTGCAACCAGCTTATCGCGTTGTCCTGGCAGTAGGCGTTATTGTTGCCTTGCTGTGTGTGGCCGATTTCGTCTCCGGCGAGCAGCATCGGTGTGCCCTGACTGAGAAATAGCGTCGCTAGTAACTGGCGTTGGCGCTGGGCGCGCGCTTGCAATACGGCGGGAATATCGCTGTCACCAGGGGCGCCGCAGTCATCGCTGTAGTTGGCGTCGTGACCATCGCGATTGGATTCGCCATTGGCCTCGTTCTGCTTGGAGTGATAGCTGACGAGATCGCGCAAGGTGAAGCCATCGTGCGAGCAAACAAAATTCACACTGCTCTGCGCAGTGCGTCCTCGATGATCGAAGCGCTGCGAGGACCCCATCATCACCGAGGCTAAGTCGGCGCACTGCCCGGCGTCACCGCGCCAAAAGCGGCGCACGGTGTCGCGAAACTGGTCGTTTAGCTCTAAAAAAGGATGGGGAAACTGCCCCAGTTGGTAGCCTCCAGGGCCGAGATCCCAAGGCTCGGCGATAAGCTTGGTCTCACTCAGTACGGGGTCTTGCAGCATGGCATTAAAGAGGCTGTGCTGCGCAGAGAATCCCGATGCATCGCGCCCCAAGCAGGCCGCGAGATCAAAACGAAAGCCATCGACGCCCATCACGCTCACCCAGTAGCGCATGGAGTCCAGCACTAGGCGCTGCACGGCAGGGTGATGGGTGTTGAGGGTGTTGCCAGTGCCGGTGTCGTTGATGTACTCGCCTTCGTGTAGGCGGTAGTAGCTGGCGTTGTCTAGCCCCCGAAAGCACAAGCAGGGGCCGCTGGCGTCGCCTTCGCCGCTGTGGTTATACACGACGTCCAATAGCACCTGAATCCCGGCCTGCTGTAGGCGCCGGACCATGGTGCGAAACTCACTAATGTCATCATCGACCAAATACCGGCGCATTGGCGCAAAGAAGCCCAGCGTTTGGTAGCCCCAATAGTTGCGCAGACCCAGGCGCTCTAGCCGCTGATCATCGACAAAGGCTTGGCAGGGCATGATCTGTATCGCACTGACCCCTAAGCGCTGCATGTGCGCAATCATCGCGTCGCTGGCCATGCCGGTATAGGTGCCGCGATGAGGCTCTGGCACTTCTGGGTGCTGGGCGGTGAGGCCTTTCACGTGCGCTTCATAGTGCAACGGGGTGTTATTTCCCTGTGGTCGCTGGACGGGGGGGAGAGGGTCCAGCGGCGCGCAGACGACACTTTTGGGGACAAACGGGGCGCTGTCTTGCGTATTGGTATCGAAGAGGGCGTCGTGCCACTGTAGCTCACCGCGCCAGTGTCGGGCGTAGGGGTCGAGCAGCAGCTTGTTGGAGTTGAAGCGGTGCGGGCCTGCATAAGGGCCATAGGCGCGAAAGCCGTACTCGGTTCCCGGCTCGACGCCCGCAACGTAGGTCTGCCAATAATCGCCCTGGCGACTCAGCTCTATGCGGGTCTCGCAGGCATCGCGAAACAAGCACAGCTGCATACGCTCGGCGTGCTGAGAGAATACCGAAAAACTGGTGCCCGCGTCGCTATGGGTTGTGTTGCTATTGATGCCTTCGGCGTAGTAGTGGGCGCCGGGCTTGAAAGGAGGGGTCTTCAAAGGGTTTGGCTTCTCAGGAGCTGGCGATAGAGCGATAAGTACTGCTCGCTGGAGGCCTTCCAGCCTAGGTCTTGGCGCATGCCGCGCGACTGCATCGCTTTCCAGGTCGGCTGGTCGCGATAGAGTGCACTGAGTTGGAGCAGTGCCTCGCGCAGGGCATCGCCGCTGCTGTGCTCATGCACAATACCGGTCGCGGCGCCCGTGCTGAGCGCGGCGTGATTGGCGTGTACCACGGTATCAGCCAGCCCCCCCGTGCGGGCCACAACCGGCACGGTGCCAAAGCGCAGCCCATAGAGCTGCGTTAGCCCACACGGCTCGAAGCGCGAGGGCACGAGCACGGCGTCTCCACCTGCAAAGAGGCGTTGTGACCAGGCTTCGTCGTAGCCTAGGCGCAACGACATCTGTGTGGGATATTGCGCTGCGAGCTGCTGTAGAGCCTGCTGCAGAGATGGCTCCCCCGAACCGAGCACCGCCAACATGCCGCCAGCCTCAAAAAAGTCAGGCAAGGCATGGGCGAGCAGGTCGATGCCCTTTTGAGGGGTCAGCCGACTGACGATGATCGCCAGCGGTCCCTCGCCACGGAGACCGCACTCGGCCATCAGTGCTTCGCGCGCGCGCTTTTTTTTGTGCAGCGAGGCCGCGCTATAGGCAAACTCGGCATTCTGAGGATCCCAGAGCTGGGTGTCGATGCCGTTGAGAATGCCGTGCATGTCTTGCGCGCGCGCCTGCACGAGGCCCTCTAGCCCCATGCCAAACTCTGCGCTGCGCAGCTCTAGGGCATATTGCGGGCTGACCGTGGTGATTGCATCGGCGTAGACCATGCCCGCCTTGAGCGTGCTGATCAGGCCGTAGTACTCAACACCTTGCGGTGTATACGCCTGTTCGGGCAGGCGCAAGGCGGCGAGCTGGTCGCGGCTGGCGAGGCCCTGGAAGGCGATGTTGTGGATCGTGAGTACGGACTTCACCGGGATGTCTAGCAGCTTGAGGTAGGCGGGGGTGAGACCTGCCTGCCAGTCGTGCGCATGCACAATCTGCGGTGTCCAGCCGCTGCTGAGTTGTCCGGCAGCGACTTGGGCGCCCGCCCAGCTCAAGGCGGCAAAGCGCAGTGGGTTGTCGGGCCAGTCTGCGCCATCGCCGTACAGCCCGCCTTGGCGGTCAAACAAATGCGGCGCATCGAGCAGCAATAGCGACAAGCCATCGCGCTTGCTGGCCACGATCCGTGCCGGCCCACCGAACAGATCTGGGTCGCGCCACAGCGTGCGCCCTTGCAGATCAATCGACGGGTAGGCGGGCATCAGCACCCGCATATCGGCAGAGATCGACTTGGGCAAGGCGCCGACAACGTCAGCCAGGCCACCCGTTTTGGCCCAAGGCACGCACTCTGAGGCGACCGACAGGATTTTTAACTGCGCCACTTAGCCCCCAATCGCTGCGGCGCGTCTGTCGAGCATGTCTTGGGTGATGAGCACCACGCCATCATCGGTGCGGCGGAACCACTTGGCGTCTTCTTGAGGATCGTCTCCGACGACCAAGCCGGCCGGAATCTGCACCTCGCGATCGACGACACAGTAACTAAGGCGTGCATTGCGATTGACGACGCTATAGGGCAGCGCGACCACTTTATCTAGAGCGGAGAACGAATGTGTTTTGACGCCGGTAAACAGCAGTGAACTGCGCACTTCAGCACCGGAGACGATGCAGCCGCCACTAATGAGCGATGAAATAGCATTGCC
>CAKZUS010000343.1 GCA_937921805.1 uncultured Granulosicoccaceae bacterium | reverse complement strand
CAGGTGAGACGGAGAGATAGAAGGCGCGAATAGTTTGCCCATCTTGGAGCTTGGCCGCTAGCTGGTCCCAGCCTCGGTCACTCTGGGCGTCGGTGGAGACGTAGTCCAGGCGCTGCAAGAAGTGCTCGACACTGGCTTCGTCGCGTTCCGCCACGAATTGCTCCAGGGCATTGCGCGCGCGGGCACGGTAGTCTTCGGGAGTGATGTCGCTGCGCGAAGTCGCGATAATGCGCGACGCACCAATGATTTGTTTGTCGTGGTGGCGGCGATAGAGCGCAGGAAGAAGCTTGCGCATCGCTAGATCGCCTGTACCACCAAAGACGATGTAGTCAAAAGGCTCTACGGGAATGACTTGACTAGACATTGGGGTACCTTGTTGAGGAAAACGCATATTCTGCCGCTTATTGCTTAGCTTGGCGTTTACTATGCAAGTCGTTGTCCTACATATCTGGTTGGGTTGATGTTGAAACAGCGTTCTCTACGCTTGTTATTTATTGTCGATGGACACTTCCCTACAAGCGGGGGAGCGGAAATTCAGGCCCTACGCCTCGCTGAAGTTTTGCGCAGGCGCGGCCATCGTGTGGATTTTCTGGCGCCGCAGCTACCCAGCGATGAAATTCTCATGCCCGAATACCAAGATGTGCCGGTGCAGCGTCTGCGCGTGTGGCGCATTCCTGTTGTCGCACGTCTCTCACTCTATCTGAGTTTTGTCGCTTTTCTCTGGCGTCATCGACGTGATTATGACGCGGTACACGTGCACATGGTATCGATGTTGGCGCCGGCCCCGGGGTGGGTGCAACGATGGGGGGGCTGGCAGCAGGTGCGTAGCATTGCCAAACTCGGTGGTCCGACGGAGTTTGAAGGCGGGTGTTTTGACCCCCGCTTGCCCGCTTGGCGAGGCGCTTTCGCGCGTGCTGGTTTGCGCGGCCTTGATGCCCTGCAGGTGATGAGCGCGGCGATTGTCTTGGGTGTCGAGCGCTTTGGGTTTGCCAAACACCAGCAGTTTTTCCTCCCCAACGGCGTGGATCTCACCCGCTTCTCCGACACCACAGAGACGGCGCGCGCCGCACCGAGAATCGTGTTTGCAGGGCGGCTGCGCGAGGTTAAGCGGCTAGATGTATTGCTGCGTGCTGCCGCGGCGTTACAGGCGGGTGGGCGCGTTTTTAGCGTGGAGATTTTTGGCAATGGCACCCAAGAAGAAGCTCTTGCTGAACTGGAGCGAGAGCTTGGCGTGCAACAGGTGCACTGGCACGGCTATGTCGAGGACCCAAGCCGCCACTACCGCCACGGCGACATATACGTGCAGTTGTCAGAAGCAGAAGGAATGCCGACTTCCGTGATTGAAGCCATGGCCTGTGCGCTGCCGATACTGGTGACGCGTATCAGTGGCTCTGAGGATCTGGTGGAAGGCTCTGGCGGTGGGGTCTTAGTCGAGGTCGGCGAGGTAGAGGCTGTGGTAGCGGTGCTGGCGCAGTGGCTGGATCATCCCGAGACAGGCACCGCGTTGGGGCGTCGTAGCCGCGAATATGTGCTCCAGCAGCATGACTTGCAGCAGGTGGCGCAGCGGCTAGAGCATTTCTACGATTCAGAAAAAAATAGAAAACAAAGCCGACAGCATTGAGCAGATGCGCACAATGTCGCACTCTGTGCTCCGTGCTAAGCGACCAAGCTGTCGTGACTTCAGTCGCGACGCTATGCTGCCGATAATGAGACATAGGCAGTGTTAGAAGTAACGAGAGGCGATGACGCAAAAGTACCGAGGCTTTACGCTTGTTGAACTGATGGTGGTTATCGCGATCATTGGTGTGCTTGCCGCAGTAGCGGTGCCGCAATACGCGCAGTACACCCGCAAAGCGGCCTACACAGAAATTAAATACGCGGCGGCGCCGATCAAGCAAGCGGTGGAAATGTGCTACCAGCGCAACGGTGGCCCCGCTGTGGGGAGTGTCACGAATTTTTGCAACACTTTGCAAACCACGGGCGCGCGCGGCGGTATCACCCAAAAGCAGCTAGACCGTGCAGCGGCGGCAACGCTCGTGCAATCTGTGACGCTGGCTGTGAATGGCACGAACAATCCGCGCATCACCGTGACGCCTAATCCTAACTCTGCCAATGCCAATGGCATTCTGGCAGCCGATGTCTATGAGTTGACCGGGACCAATAATGGCGGGGCAATCAGCATCTGGACAGAGAGCGGAGCTGGCTGCGATAACGGCTACTGCTAGAGCGTGACCCAAATAGGGCAGTGATCGGAGGGCTTCTCCATGGCCCGCGCGGTGTAATCGATGCCGCTGTCTTTGGCGCCCGCCATCAGCGCGGAGCTGAGCATGATTTGATCTATGCGTAGTCCCCGCCGTGGCTCTCTCTCGAAAGCCCGCGTGCGATAGTCAAACCAGCTATAGAGCGCCTCTTCAGGGTGGTGCTCACGATAGCTGTCCGTGAGGCCCAGGGCTGCAATGTCCTGCCACCACTGTCGCTCTTCGGGTAAAAAGCTCGCCTTGCCATCGCGCAGCCAGCGCTTGGCATTCTCAGGGCCGATTCCTACGTCTATCTCCGCTGGAGCGACGTTGAAGTCTCCCATCACGACCAAGTGCCGGTCGGTGCCATACGCAGTAATGGCCTGCGCGAGTTGGGCGTAGTAGCGCTCTTTCGCAGGGAACTTGCTGGGATGGTCGCGGGATTCACCTTGCGGGAAATAGCCGTTCATCACTCGCACACTCCCGATGCCCTCTAGCTCCAAGCTTGCAGCGATAAAGCGCCTCTGGGCGTCGTCTTTGTCCGCGTCAAAGCCTTTCTGCACGTCGAGCAAGGGTAAGCGGCTGAGCAGCGCAACGCCGTAGTGCGTCTTCTGCCCAAAGCATTCACAGTGCGCAAACCCCATCTCTTGCAGCGGCTCCAAAGGGAAGTCGGTGTCGGTGCACTTTGTTTCTTGAATACCAATGAGTACCGGATCATGGCGCGCCACTAAGTCTTGCAACTGGTGC
>CAKZUS010000342.1 GCA_937921805.1 uncultured Granulosicoccaceae bacterium | reverse complement strand
GGTGCAACTTTGGCATCGATTGCGCGAACAACCGGGCTTACGCGGCGCTGCCGGCATTGCCTCCGCTGGAGGGCAAGGCTCTGCGGCGTTGATGTGCAGCGAGTGAGTCAGCCTGTGAAGACCCGTCGAGAATCCACTGAGAATCTGCCGAGAACCCGCCGATAACCCGTTGAGAACGCAATGCGAATCAAACTCCTTTCCAATAACGACGCTGAATACGCACTGACCTTGATTGAGGCCCAGTTGCGCCCGCAACTGCGTGCTGTCGGGGCCGCCTGGGACCGCGATGTGGTGTGGGCTGCGTGGAGACAGTGCGAGAATTTCGATATCTGGCAGACCGGAACGCGGGTCGGTATTTTGCGCTTGCGTCAAGAAGACACGACAGCGATTATCGAAGACATTCACATTGAAGCCTCTCAGCAGCGTCGTGGCCTAGGGCGAGCCGCCGTAGAGCAGGCGTGTCACTGGGGCCAGGAAAGAGGCGCGCAGCGATTGGCTTTGGATGTGGTCAAAGGCAGCCCAGCCGAGAGTTTCTACGAGCGGATCGGTTTCACTTGTGTGGGTATAGATTTGCCATTTGCGCGCATGGAGCGCCCCCTCTAGTACACTGGCGGCTTTGCCTGCCCATGTACGAGTATTTGCGCGATCCTGCGGCGATTTATCGCCAGAGCTTTGCCACCGTGCGCAAGGAGTGCCATCTTGAGCGCTTTCCCGCATCGCTACACCCCATCGTCACACGTATGGTCCACGCCTGCGGCCTGGTCGAGATTGCGCAGCGCATTGACGCCAGCGACGATTTTGTCGACAGCGCGCAAGACGCGCTACGCAGCGATGCTCCCGTGTACTGCGACTGCCAAATGCTGCGCCACGGCATTATTGATGTCCCGCGCGCGCGTCTGCAGTGCACACTAGATGTCCCCGACCTTGCCCAAGAGGCCAAAGCCGGCGCGACCACTCGCTCTGCAGCGGCTGTTGCGCACTGGAATCTCGCCGGAGCGCTGATTGTGATTGGAAACGCTCCAACGGCGTTATTCGCCCTCCTAGAGGCGTTGCACGCAGGGGGAGCACGTCCCGCTGCGATTGTGGGCATTCCCGTGGGATTTGTCGGGGCGGCGGAATCCAAGCAGGCATTGTCTGAGAGCTATGCGCAGCTAGGTGTGCCCTACATTACGCTGCATGGGCGCGCTGGTGGCTCGGCTATTGCCGCCTCCGTGGTCAATGCCCTGACGCGGGGTACGACATGAGTCTGCGCATTACGGTTGTCGGCATTGGTGAAGGGGGCTGGGATGAGCTAGGCGCTCAGGCTCAAGCGGCGATTCAAGCCGCTAGCCTATTGGTCGGAGGCGAGCGGCATCTGGCGATGATACGCAGCACGGCGCAGCGCCTATTGTGGCAGCGCCCGATTCAGACCACTCTCGATGTCATTGCGCTCCAGACGCAGCCCGTAGTGGTGCTGGCCAGCGGCGAGCCGCTGTGGTTTGGGGCCGGGCGGATGCTCGTCGAGCGCTTTGGGCGCGAAGTGGTCTCAGTGTTGCCGACACCAGGGTCTTTTAGCTTGGCTAGCGCGGCGATGGGCTGGCCTTTGGAAGGGCTGGTTTGTCGCAGCCTGCATGGGAGTGATCCCGAACGAGATCTCTCGCAGTTACAGCAGTGGTGTTATCCCGGAGCGCGCTTGCTGCTGCTGACTCGCGATGGACAGCAGGTTCGCCAGATTGCTCAGGCGCTGCATGATGGGGGCTTTAGCGGCAGGCTCTGGGTATTGAGTCAACTCGGTGGCGCTGCGCAGCGTGTGAGCGGGCCTTTGTCTTTTGACCAGGGGGCAGAGTCGGTGGAGGCGGAGTACCCTGCGCTGAATGTCGTGGCTCTGCGCATTCACAATGGCCCGCGCCCCGGCATCGGCCTCGCCGATGAGCGCTTCGAGAATGACGGCATGCTGACTAAGCGCAGCCTGCGAATATTGACGCTAGCGAATCTCTGTCCGTTGCCAGGGCAGCTACTGTGGGATTTGGGTGCTGGTAGCGGTTCGGTGGCGATTGAGTGGTTGCGCGCCGCACCGCGCAGCAGGGCCATCGCCGTGGAGCAAGATGCGGTGCGCGTGCAACGCATTGAGCGCAATGCTGAAGCACTGGCTACACCGCAGTTGCGGGTACGCTGCTGTAGCAATGCGCAGTGGCTGCGGGCGCCGTCGATGGCGCCTGATGCTGTGTTTATTGGCGGGGGGCTAGCATCACTGGACATGATTGAACAGTGCTGCGCGCGCTTGCGCCCGGGTGGGCGACTGGTAGCAAATGCCGTGACCGTGCAGGCAGAGCAAATCTTGATTGCCGCCCAGGCACAGCTTGGCGGTAGTCTAGAGCGCGTAGCCACATCCAGCCTCAGAGACTTGGGGCGCTTTCAGAGTTTTCAACCTGCGATGCCCGCTCTGCAGTATGTATTGTGCCCGAACTAGTCGGGGCTTTTTTCACCGAGGCGCTCGGCTCTATCAGCATCGGTGCCGGGCTGTGGTTGTTAATAGCTGCTGTGTTGGCTGGTCTGGCACGAGGCTTTGCTGGGTTTGGCACGGCGATGGTCTTTCTTCCGATGGCCTGCATGGTGGTGTCGCCAATTAGTGCGATTATTATCCTGACAGTCATCGATTTTTTTGGCCCTATTCCTTTGCTCAAGCGCATGCTGCGCGATAGCCATCCCGGAGAGTTGATGCGGCTGTGTTGGGGGATGTTGCTCGGTGTGCCCTTGGGGGTGAGCGTCTTGCTCTGGATTCCAGAGACATCTTTTCGCTGGGGGGCGAGTATTTTGGTGCTGGTAGTGGCACTGGTTCTGTGGTCGGGATGGCGTTGGGCCAAGCGACTCAGTCACCCGCAGCTCGTTGGTGTGGGACTGTTTGCAGGGCTCCTTGGGGGCGGGGCGGGGCTACCCGGGCCAGCGGTGGTGACGCTCTACATGGGGGGACCCTACGGCATTGTCCGTGCGCGGGCCAATAATTTCCTGTTTCTCTTTGCCTTTGACATCGTGATGCTCTTCACGCTGCTGTATCGCGGTGCACTAGAAGTGCCATCGGCGCTATTGGGTGCGGCGCTGATAGTGCCGTATACGGCAGCTATTGCACTAGGTGGGCTGTTTTTCCGCGAGCAACACGAGCAATTTTTTCGGCGCATGGTTTATGCGATGATTTTTGGCTCGGCGCTGGTGAGCCTGCCGCTGTGGGGACTTTAAGGCGCAGGTGCGTCACAGGGTGACCCGATACAAGCATTTTGTTGTAGTGAATGTGGTGTAATGCCAAGCTTTTGGATGCAAGCGCATGGCAGGAAGACTGTATGGCGTCGGTGTCGGCCCCGGTGATCCGGAGCTGTTGACACTCAAAGCATGGCGATTATTGCGCGAAGCCGATCTTATTGCCTACCCTGCACCGAGCGAGGGCGAGAGTTTTGCACGCCAGATCGTCGCGCCGCATTTGCTCGACTCGACCACCCCAGAGCTGGCTATACGCATTAACATCGGCCGTGATCGCAAGCCGGTGCAGCAAATGTACGACGACGCGGCCATCACATTGCGCGAACACTTGGCGCGCGGCGAGAAAGTCGTAGTGCTGTGCGAAGGCGACCCTTTTTTCTATGGTTCGTTTATGTATCTGTTCGCACGCATTGCTGCGGATTTTTCGACAGAAATTGTGCCAGGAGTGTCGTCGGTGATGACGGCCGGGGCCACTGCAGCGCGCCCTTTGGCCTCGCTCA
>CAKZUS010000341.1 GCA_937921805.1 uncultured Granulosicoccaceae bacterium | reverse complement strand
ATTTCTTTATAGACAATGGTGGTGAAAGCCACCCAGTTGAGGCTCCAACGCCCCGTGGCGGGATTGACATCATGATCGTGGTAGCTCATGCCGTGGGATCCTGTGTAACAAGGCGCAAGAACAGCTCCTCTAGACGGTTTGATTTGTTGCGCATGCCCGTCACAGCAATGCCTTGGGCGTCGAGCTGCGCGAGCAAGGGGTGTAGCTGCGTACCGCGAGGCAAAACAACCTCCAACTGATGCGCCGCGCTCCAGCGCGCTGCCACCGGCCCCGCATCAGTAGAGAGTGTTCCCAGCGTTTGCTCGCTCGCTTGCGTATCTAGAACAAAGGTCTCTACCTGAGCGCGGCTCAAAAGCTCCGCGACTTTGCCTTGTTCGATGATGCGTCCAGCATCAATAATCGCCACGTCACGGCAGAGCGCCTCGGCCTCCTCTAGGTAGTGCGTGGTGAGGATGATCGTCGTCCCTGCGGCATTCAGCTCGCGTAAAAAGCCCCACATATGGCGGCGAATCTCAATATCGACTCCCGCTGTGGGTTCGTCAAGAATCAGCAAGCGCGGCTGGTGCATCAAGGCACGAGCGATCATCAGGCGGCGCTTCATCCCTCCTGAAAGCGTACGCGAAGGCACGGATCGTTTTTCCCACAAATCCAACTCTCGCAGCAAGTACTCGCTACGCGGTAGCGCCTCGCGACGACGAATACCGTAATACCCCGCTTGGTATATCAAGATGTCGCGCACCTTCTCCCAAGAGTTGAAGTTAAACTCCTGCGGCACCAAGCCAATGCAACGCTTCGCCTGCGCCAGCTGGGTATCGAGATCAAAGCCATAGACCTGCGCAAGGCCGGCGGTTTTGTTGAGCAGTGATGCGACGATGCTAATAGTCGTGCTCTTGCCTGCTCCATTGGGGCCGAGCAGAGCGTAGAACGCCCCAGCTTGCACACGAAGATCAACCCCGTGCAGCGCCTGCACTCCTCCTGGATAGATTTTAGTCAGTCCGCGTAGTTGTAGGGCTTCAGTATCAGGCATAGCTTATGGAGACTCCGGCCACGGAAGGCTTTTTTGTTGGTGCCATAGCACCTCGCTGCCCCCATCTGCGCGGGCATATGCTCTGGCGAGCACGAACAGCAAATCAGATAAACGATTGATAAAAGCCATGCCTTGGGCCGATATTTTTTCGTCGCGCGACAGGGCCACCATATCGCGCTCAGCGCGGCGACAGACCGTGCGCGCAACATGGCACTGGGCGCAGGCGGCATTGCCCGCAGGCAAAATAAAGTCTTTGAGTGGCGGCATATCGGCGTTGAAGTGATCCAGTACTGCCTCCAGCCATTTCACGTCCTCTTCAATGATGACGGCATAATCGGGCACACACAGCTCCGCGCCTAAATCAAATAAGCGGTGTTGAATCGTCGGGATGTAGCGCGCAGCAGGAGCCGCTGGCGCCAACGCGAGCACCATACCGAGCAGACTATTGAGCTCGTCCACGCTGCCATAGGCCTGTACGCGGGCGCTGTCCTTGCTCACGCGACTGCCATCGCCCAGACCAGTCTCTCCGGCATCGCCGGTGCGCGTATAAATTTTAGAGAGGCGATTCCCCATTAGACAGCTCCCGAAATGCGCACCACCGTGCGCCCGGTGACTGCTCCCTGGAGGTAGGCGTCAAAGACGGCGGGCAGCTCGGTGAGGGCGACTTCGCGCGTAATAATGCTCTTTAGATGTGAAGGCTTAAGATCATCGCCTAACCTCGCCCACACGGCCCGCCGCAGGCTCGCTGGCATGTCGATGGAGTTAATGCCCAATAGGCTGACACCGCGCAATATAAACGGCATCACGGTGGTCTCAAGCTTATGCCCCGCCGCCAGCCCAACGGAGGCGATATTGCCCCACGGGCTAACGGTGCGCGTCAGCCAAGTCAATGGTTCTCCCCCTAAGCTGTCTACCGCTCCCCCCCACAGCGCGCGCTCCAGCGGTCTCCTGCCATAGTCCACGTCGTGGCGACTGATAATGTCTTTTGCGCCCAGAGCGTGGAGGTAGTCAGCCTGGTCAGATTTTCCGGACAGGGCCACCACCTCGAAGCCTAACGCGTTGAGCAAATCAATCGCGACACTACCCACTCCCCCGGTAGCGCCGGTGATCAAAATAGGACCCAGATCAGGCGTCTGTCCGTTTTGCTGCATGCGATGGACCGCCAGCGCCGCCGTAAACCCAGCGGTTCCAATGCCCATCACATCGCGCAAAGACAAACTCTCGGGCACTGCCACCAAGGCGTCGCTGGGCACGCGGGCATATTGCGCATAGCCCCCATCGAGCGTCTCGGAAAGCCCCGCCCCGCACACCAGTACGCGCGCGCCCACGGGCCAGTCGGCGTGCTCGCTCTGAACCACCTCACCAGAGAAATCAATACCGCCGTTGAGCTGCTCTGCACGCAGGATTTTTCCGGCGCCCGTAGCCGCGAGCGCATCTTTGTAGTTCACGCCAGACCAGGCCACTTTGACGACCACAT
>CAKZUS010000340.1 GCA_937921805.1 uncultured Granulosicoccaceae bacterium | reverse complement strand
GCCGACCGATACACGAATGAGGTCTTCACTGATGCCCGCAGCCTGCATGGCTTGCGCATCCAGGCGCGAATGTGTGGTCGAAGCAGGGTGCAGGACGAGAGTGCGCGAGTCACCGACATTGGCCAGGTTGGAGGCCAATTGCAGCGCATCCATCAAGGCTGCGCCCGCCGCGCGTCCGCCCTGTACGCCAAAGCTCAAAATCGACCCGGCTCCGTTGGGAAACAAAGTCTGGGCGAGTGCGTGCTGTGGGTGTTCCGGCAGGCTCGGATGGTGCACCCACGACACGCCGTCTTGGGCCAGGAGCCACTGTGCCAGTGCTTGTGCATTGGCGACGTGCTGCGGCATGCGCAGCGCCAGGCTCTCTAGGCCCTGCATCAACAAGAAGGCATTCATGGGACTCAGACAGGCGCCAAAGTCGCGCATCGCTTCGGCGCGAATGCGCATAGACAGCGCGCTGGGGCCAAATTCTTCCCAAAAGCTAATCCCGTGAAACGGAGCATAGGGTTCGGTGAGCGTCGCAAAGCGCTCGTTTTGTCCCCAGTCGAAGTTGCCCCCGTCGAGAATCGCTCCCCCAATCGCCGCTCCCGCGCCGCCGATCCATTTGGTGAGCGAGTGCACGACGATGTGGGCGCCTTGAACAATAGGATTTTGGAGGGCGGGAGTCGAGAAAGTGGCATCGACCATCAACGGCACACCACCCGCTTCGGCCACGGCGGCTAGGCGCGGGATGTCGGCGATATCGAGTGCGGGGTTGCCGATGGACTCGCAGAAAATCAGCTTGGTGTTAGGACGAATAGCAGCAGCCATGGCCGCGTGATCGTTGACATCCACAAAATCGGTCTCAATGCCAAAGCGCTTGAGTGTCGATCGCAGCAGTGTGGCAGTAGAGCCGTATATCTGCGCTGCCGAGACGATGTGGTCGCCCGCTGAGCACAGCGCGGTGAAGGCAACGGTGAGGGCGCTCATACCCGAAGCCGTACAAACGCAGGCACAGGCGCTCTCTAGGGCGGCCAAACGTTGTTCCAAGACCTGCACCGTGGGATTGGTCATGCGGCTATAGATGTGGCCGCCGCGCTCTACATTGAACAAGGCCGCGCCATGCGCAACATCTTCGAAGGCATAGCTGGTGGTCTGGTAGATCGGGACGGCGCGGGCGCCGTGCTCTGCATCGGGTCGATAGCCGCTGTGCAGAGCAATGGTTGCAGGATCAAGGAAAGAAGAACTCATGCGCAATGTGCCAAAATCTGATCAAAATTAAAGGGTAATTCTGACACATGCGCTTGGTGACGATTGGCATCGATGCCAAGCTGGGGTAAATCAAAAGCCGCCCGCTCGACTAGCGCATAGCCAAGCCAAGCATTGAAGCGTGGAGAATACACCTGCGAGGTCAGCTCTCCAACGCATTCGCCGCTGGGGTTGTAGATTTGCATATCCTCAACCGTGCGCTCAAGGCCGGGCACAACCAGGCCCATTAAACGCGAGGGAACGCCTTGTTCGCGCTGCGCGCGCAGCGCTGGCAGGCTCATGCTGTCGAGGTCTTCGTCCAGGTGACAGAACCGATCTAGGCCCACTTGCAAGGGCGTAGTGGCGAGGTCTAAATCGCTTCCAAACGACAGCAAGCCGCTCTCGATGCGCTCAATCAGGTTGGGGCAGCCGTGCCCGACATTGAGGTCTTCTCCGCGCGCGAACAGCTCGTCCCATAGCTCTTGTCCGAGGCGTGCATCATCGACGTAGACCTCAAAGCCCCCTTGCTTGGACCAGCCCGAGCGGGCAACGATAAAGTCATGCCCTTTATACGCGAGTCGTTTGTAGCGGAAAAAGCGAATATCCCGTACCGCTTCGCCGAAAACACGCTCGACCAGCGTCTCGGCCTTGGGGCCTTGGATCGCGATGGGCCAGACATCGACTTCGCGGATTTTTACGTCCATCCCGCGGCCCACGGCAAGCCCTTTGGCCCAAAGCAGTACATCGGAGTCGGAGATGCTGAGCCACCATGATTGTGGGCTAACATTGATCGCGATAGGGTCGTTCACAATGCCGCCGTTTTCATCGCACAATGGCACATAGAAGCACTGGTCGGGTTGGGCTTTGCCGAGGTTGCGCGGCGTCATCCACTGCACCAATTTATTGGCGTCTGGGCCGCTGATCTGGATCTGTCGTTGGACCGAGACATCCCATACCTGCACATGCGAGCACAGGTGCTCGCAATCTTCTTTGAGCGAGCGGAACTCGCTAGCCAGAACCATGTGGTTGTATACCGTTGCGAGCTTGACGCCGCCGTGCATAACACGTGACGTAAACGGGGTAGTGCGGATGCGCCGAGAGAACACTAAGCCGGGTTGCTGCATAGTAAGCTGCCGAAAAAAAAAGAGGATTGTGCACGTCTTGAGAAATGATTTCAGGGAAAATAGTTGTCATGTCGCTTTTTTTATCGTTTCTGGTTTTTCTATGATGGCTTTCAGTGCCTTACGTGAACCACTTCGCATTAGCAATGTCGTTGCAGGTAAGGCGCTTTTTGTGCTCAGCCAGTGGTCTGCAGACGGTTGCAGTGTTGCCACGCAAGATGGGCTGCGCTTTGAGGTCGACGGCGATATCAACGCAATGCTCAGCGCAGATATTGATCGCTTATTCGTGGTGGCGAGCTATCACACGCAGCGCTACGATACCCCGCTCATACGTGCGGCACTACGCACTTTGTCTCGGCGCGGCGTAGGCTTGGGGGCGGCCTGCACTGGGGCATATTTTCTGGCCAGCGCCGGGCTTTTGGACGAACACTGCGCGACGGTGCACTGGCAATATTCTGATGCGTTTCGGCGGCGCTTTCCCAAAGTCACTTTGCGCGAGAGCCTGTTCGAGATAGCGCCGCTACGCTACACGGCCGCTGGTGGCACGGCGGGCATCGACTTGCAGCTTGCTCTCTTGGGGGCCGAGCACGGGCAGCAATTGATGACAGAAGTCGCCGATCAGCTGGTGAGCTCGCGGCTGCGCGATGCCCAAGATGCGCAGCGACTCCCGCCGCTACGGCGCTTGCGCTGGCCGCATCGGGCGATTCGCCAAAGCTTGGAGCTGATGGAAACGAATCTCGAGGAGCCACTGCGCATCACCGATCTTGCACGCTATGTTGAGCTATCGCCTCGCGAACTAGAGCGCCTGTTTCAGCGCCATTTGCACAGCAGCCCTGGCGCGTATTATCGTCAGATGCGCCTGCACCGCGCGCGGGCGTTATTGCTGCAGAGCGATGCGCCCCTGTCAGAGATTGCGGAGATCTCTGGATTTGGGTCTGTGTCGGCATTCTCGCGTGCCTATAAACGCCAGTATGGCGCCGCACCGCAATTGAGCCGCAAAGAGCAGTTATAAGATGTATTTTTCGAGTGAAGTTTAAGACCATGCACCTGCTGATCGTCGAGAGTCACGCCCCACAAGATGCGCAGCGCGAGCGCGCTATCACGGGCTTAAGCCCCGCGCAGCAGTACGCCGCAGCGCTCCAACACCAGTCCCCCTTGGCGTTGCAATGCGAGGTAATCGAACCCTATGTAGAAGCGACAGCAGCGTCTCGAACCCAGTGGGAGCGCTTTGACGGGGTGGTATTTACTGGCAGCATCGCCCCCTGGGGAGTCGACAGTGCTGAGGCGAGTGTTCTGCGCGAGGCTTTTACGCGGGCCTTGACGGCGCAACGCCCCATTCTTGGCTCGTGCAATGGCTTGCAATTGGGGGCGCTGATGCTCGGCGGTG
>CAKZUS010000339.1 GCA_937921805.1 uncultured Granulosicoccaceae bacterium | reverse complement strand
TGTGCGTTATCAAGAAAACTGCTTTACATTGCTACAGAGATGGGGTTACAATAGCTTGCTCGGAGCGGTAGTTCAGTTGGTTAGAATACCGGCCTGTCACGCCGGGGGTCGCGGGTTCGAGTCCCGTCCGCTCCGCCAACTTTCCCATTGTGTATGGGCCAAGTGACATCCCCCCCCTATCTCTTAGTCTCCTAGGGCCTCGTAGTTCCAATCAGCGTCCGCATCAGCGATGAGGATCACTGCGAGAATGCTGTTAAGGTGTCTACAAATTTGGGGCAAGTCCAGCAGCACAGCGTGCTGGATAGGCGCAACAGGGCAAGGCGCATAGTATTAGCTCGCGCTGCCTTTATTGCTGCACCGCCTGAACGATAAAGCCAGCCAGTTGCATGGTGTCGATATCTTCTAGGGTACGCAGTTTGATGTGTCGCCGCTGTTTGCCCTTACCCTCCAGCAACCCCTCGGGGTCGCTAAAGCGCGCTCCCTGGCTAAACTCGACAGAGACATGGGATTGGTGGGGATAAATCCCGCCTACCAGCGTGCCGTCGAGCGAATAAGCAATGCCGCCGTATTTGATGCCTTCAGCTAGCTCGGGCAGCTTAGGGTCGCTAAAGCAAGCGCGTGCGCTAGCGATGAGCTGGCTCTGCTCGGGCTTGAGCAGGGCGATATCATCAAGAAAATTATCAACACTGTGCATCACTGTCGGTCCTATAAAAACGGCAACGATAGAAGCGCATTTAAGTGACTAAGCGCTGTTTCCAGACTCCGCTGCGCATTCGGGCATGAAAGGGGAGGGCCTTAAGTAGCTCTTCCACCAAAATGATGGCAAAGACCCAGGCGATGGGCCACTGTAACACCAAGACAAAGAGCGCCGACATCGGCACGGTAAAGAGCCATTGCGCGGTCACTTGCACCCCAAAGGAATACTTTGACTGCCCACCAGCGCGCAAGACGTTGCCACACACCGTATTCGATGCCCGGATAAGTGGCAATGCCATGAGCACGGGGATAACGGCGCGCAGAGCCTGGTGAGTGTCGGCGTCCAAATGGGGATAGACGATTGCGAACAACAAGGAACTGCTGGCATAAAAAACCGTGATTCCCCCACCCAGTAGCAGCGCCACACGCCACGCTTTGCCGACAAAGGTATCCAGAGCGTCCCTTTGCCTAGCGCCCAATAGCTGCCCTACCAAGATTCCCGTTGCCTGACACCACGCTGTGACAAGCTGGCCGCTGGAGCGCACCCAGAGAACGATGATCGTCATCGCTGCGAACTCCGCAATAGGCAGCTGGCTGTAGATCATCATACAGACCGTGACCGAGAGGCTGATGCTGATCGCCGTGCCTGCGATAGGCAGTGCGTTGTCGAGGTATGCGCGCAGAGAGGTGACAATGCTATGGCGTGTCCAAGCAGGCGTAAGCAAGTAGCGGTAGGGGGGAGACAGCAGGCAAGTGACGAGAAAAACAGTGCGCAAGAGCACAGCGACCGCACTGCCTATTGCCGCACCGCGCAAACCCATTTCAGGCAAGCCAGCGACACCATAGATCAGGGCATAACTAATAAGAGCATTGCAAGGTAGCTCCAGTATTTTGCTGAAAAAAGGCAGACGAGCATGACCCGTGGCGTAGAAAAAGACGCTAATCGTTTGGCAAATCGCGACCCCGCCAATAACGATGGTGAAAATCACGAGATAGCTACTGGCGAGGGCGGCGATGTGAGGGGTCTGGGCGAGCGCGCCAACGAGGTCGCTGTGCCCCAAGGCGATCACGGCAATGCCCAGCGTTGCGATCGCCATCGCGACGATCATTGCAGACCAAAACCCCGACCTCAGCGCCTGCTCATCTGCTGCGCCAAAGGCCTGAGCGATCAATACCTGCGCACCATTGGACAGCGCAAACAACAGCCCCATGACGACCCCAGCAATCGTGACAGCCACGCCCATCGCCGCCAAAGGCGCAGCACCTAGCCCCCCGATCAACACAGTGTCGATAATGAGAATGGCTTGCTGCAAGAGAGCATTCATCGCAATTGGCCATGCGATGGCGAAGACGGCTTTGTTGCTAGGGGGTGTTGAGGTTATTGCGTTGGTCCATTGGATTGGTGGCGAGATGTGTTCTCGACACGGTCAATATGCGCGATCAGTTCGCGATGTTTAGACTCGCCTTGCCTGCGTTGTACGCGCTGTCATGGATGCTGATAGTGACTGCCTTGCTACCCCCGCCGCATCAAAATTCTCATCAGCCAGCCAGGTTTCTAAAATCTCGCGCACTTGCGGCCACTCGTCATCGAGTATCGAATACCAAGCGGTGTCGCGGTTTTTGCCTTTGAATATAAGGTGGTTATAAAAAATGCCTTCAAATCGGAACCCTAGCCTGTGGGCCGCAGCGCGGGATTTTTGGTTAAGCGCATTACATTTCCACTGCATACGCCGGTAGCCGAGTTCGTCGAAGGCATAGCGCAGCATCAGAAACAAAGCCTCGGTGCCAGCGCGGCTGCGCTGTAGTGTGGGGCCGAGCCAGATGTGGCCGATTTCGATCACGCCATTTTGGGCATTGATGTCGAGGTAGCTGGCTTGGCCGCAGATCTCGCCGCTGTCGTGGTGTCTGATGCTGTAGAAGATCGTATCGTGGCTGGCAGTTTGCTGGCGTAGCGTGGTTGTGTAGTCCTCCACACTGGCCCAAGGGCCGTAGGCCATGTAATCCCAGATAGCGAGTCTTTGCGCGTCGCCGTGGCTGGCATCGAACAGCGCTTGGGCGTGCGAGACGGCATGTTGCGGTTCGAGGTCTACGAGTGTGCCGCGCAGCGTCGAGCGAGCGGGCACTAGGGCGCTGGGAAGTTGACCGACTGGAGCACCGCAGAGGGGGCGCGGGAAGATCTGTTGTGGGTCCATGTCCATGGATTAAGGCTCCCGAGAGGGCGAGATGGAGAGTGTGCTGATTAGCGGGTGAGGGGCGTCGGTACCAGCGGTACGGGATCGGCGGCGGTCTGTGCGTGGGGGGCGAAATCTGCCACGGTGATGTTGGCCAGTGCGTTGATGACAAGATCGTTAATCGACGGCCATTTGCTGCGCAGGTGGCAGCTCTGTAGCAGATCACAGCTCGGCTCATCGTTACAGCAAGCGGTGAGCTGTACGGGGCCTTCTATGGCAGTGATGGCATCGACCAGTCGGATTTGCTCGATGGGGCGCGCCAGCTCGTAGCCGCCGTTCACTCCACGGCGTGCGACCACTAGGCCCGCACCAGCAAGCAGGTTGGTGAGCTTGCGCACGGTGGTGCTGGCTAGTCCCGTGGCACTGGCGAGGCTTTCAACGTTGTGCCGGGAGCTGTGCTGGGCGGTGTCGCTGCCTAAGTGATGCAGCACCAACACGGCGTAGTCGGCCATCTTGCTCACTTTGATCATGCTGCACTCAGACCTGTCAGGGGATGTGTATTCATGAATCTATTAAAAAACAAGTGTTTGGAAAAATCAATACCAAAATAGTATTGATTTGAACCGTGCTCAGCCTTAGACTATGCCTATCAAAAGTTTACTGTGAAATCATGGCAGAGCAGCAAGACGCCGCAGTACATGCGCAGCTAGAGCGTGAGTACGAGGCCGGTTTTTATACCGACGTTGAGACCGAGAGTTTTCCCCCTGGACTAGACGAAGACGTCGTGCGGGCAATCTCGGCCAAAAAAGAAGAGCCAGAGTGGCTGACCGAGTGGCGTCTAGAGGCGTTTCGCACGTGGCAGAACATGGTGGAGCCGGAATGGGCGCATGTGAATTATCCGCGCATCGACTTTCAGGCGATCTCGTATTTTTCTGCCCCCAAGTCGATGGCCGACCGGCCCCAAAGCTTGGATGAAGTCGACCCTGAGCTGCTGCGCACCTACGAAAAGCTGGGCATCCCGCTGCACGAGCAGATGGCGCTGGCGGGCGTGGCGGTGGATGCGGTGTTCGATAGCGTGTCAGTGCATACGACGTTTCGCGACAAGCTCGCCGAGTCGGGGGTGATCTTCTGCTCTTTCTCCGAGGCTGTGCACAGTCATCCTGAGCTGATTAAGCAATACCTCGGTAGCGTCGTGCCCGTGCGCGATAACTACTACGCGGCGCTGAACTCTGCCGTGTTCTCCGATGGCTCGTTTGTGTTTATTCCCAAGGGTGTTCGCTGCCCGATGGAGCTGTCTACGTATTTCCGTATTAATGCGATGAACACTGGCCAGTTCGAGCGCACGCTTATTGTCGCCGAAGAGGGCGCGCATGTGAGCTACCTCGAAGGCTGTACGGCGCCAATGCGCGACGAAAACCAACTGCACGCTGCGGTGGTCGAGCTGGTAGCGCTAGACAACGCCGAGATCAAATACTCGACTGTGCAGAACTGGTACCCCGGCGATGAAGAAGGGCGCGGCGGTATCTACAATTTTGTGACCAAGCGCGGCCTGTGTAAAGGACGCGCGAGCAAGATCAGTTGGACCCAGGTCGAAACGGGATCAGCGATCACGTGGAAATATCCGAGTGTGATTTTGCGCGGTGATGACAGCATTGGCGAGTTCTACTCAGTCGCGCTGACGCGTCATCGCCAACAAGCCGATACCGGCA
>CAKZUS010000338.1 GCA_937921805.1 uncultured Granulosicoccaceae bacterium | reverse complement strand
TCAACCGACATCGTTCAAGCAGCTCGGGAATGCCTCGTAATCGGCCCCGCAGAGTGACAAATAATCCCGAAATAATCCGGACAGATAATTCCGAAATCTACAACTCTCGCCTTCTGAAAACTTCGGTTTGCATCGCACCCGCTTTTACGTAAAATTGGGCTGTTAGCGGGTGTTAAATCAAGCGATATGCCAAAGAGAAAAAAGCCCTGGAACAAGGGCAAGATCATCGGGCGAAAACCGCCCCTCACACCCGAACAGGTTGCAACGATCCGCACCCTGCTTTCTCAGGACGGCAACCTTCGTAATGTTGCAATGTTCGCGCTGGCCATCGACTCCAGTTTACGCGGCGTGGATCTGGTCGCCCTCAACGTCTCCGATGTCATTCAGGGCAACGAGATCAAAGACCGCGTCACGATAGATCAGCGCAAGACCGGTGAGCGGGTGAGTTTCAGGTTACGCGATACGACCCGTGCGGCGCTCAAGGATCTCATCGACGCCGAGAACAAAGCCTATGGTGATCCGCTCTTCACATCCCAGAAGCGGGACTACAACTATAATGACGTTCCGTCCTGCGTCTCGCAGTGAGACCACGTATCTTGTCGGTAAGGTAAGTTTTTAGCGTTGATTCCGTAGGGGTTTAATCTACCAATAGGGGAGTAAGCGAGGGGGGGGCCTTTGGCAGATTTGGTTTTTGGTGACGGTTCTCTTCGATTTGGAAGAGGAACGACACATGATAAGTACGCAAAAAACTCGACAAGCGACGAACCTGTTGGCCATAGCCAGCCTGTTCGCGCTGGCCTTTACGGTCACGCCGACCAGCGTGACGATTACACCGGCACAGGCGTTCGAATGCGCCAATGCCGGAGTTGGCGGCACAGCACCCGACGATAACGGTATTGGAGGCAACACCGCCTGTGGCAACGGTGCGGTCGTCTCCGGGACCATTTTTGGTACGGCGGTGGGGGGCAGTGCCGAGGCAACAGCCAGCGATGCGTCCGCCTTCGGCAACAATGCAGAAGCAACGGGATCAGATTCCACGGCGATCGGCACCGACAGTGATGCAAACTTCGCGCGCACGACCGCCATTGGCAGCGATGCCAATGCCGAAGCCTTGGAAGCGACGGCAATCGGCGCGCAATCCGATGCCCTTGCTGCGGGTTCAGTGACCCTCGGTCATAATGCAGATACGCTCAGCACGTCTACGAATGCCATCGCCATCGGCACGGATTCGGTAGGGAGCGGGATTGAGTCCGTTGCGATCGGCGGGGGCGAGAGCGCTGCGACCAGCGCCAGGGCAACCGGCAACCGATCCGTCGCCATTGGTGGCGGCAGCTCGACCACGAACCAGAACGGAGCCTCAGCGACCGGCGAGCAAGCCATCGCCATCGGTTCGGGTACGCAAGCAGGGGCCAACGGCGCATTGGCCCTCGGCGCGCGCAGTAGTGCCGTAGGGGCGCGGGGCATCGCCATCGGGGACGGCGCGATGACGAGCCTAAGCGGTGTCGATGCGGTCTCCATCGGCACCGGCAGTGTCGCCAATACCATCAACTCCGTCGGCATCGGCAACACCGCGAATGCCCTGGGCAATAACTCGATTGCCATCGGCTTTGACGCCAGGGTCGAGGGCGGCTCGACCGAGGCCATCGCCGCCGGTCGCAGCGCCCGCGCCACCGCCATCGGTGCGATTGCAATCGGCGGTGATACCGATGGAGATGGGACTGGTGCGAGCGCGTCGAGCGTTGACTCCATCGCGATTGGTGTCGATTCCAGCGCGAATATGCTCGAAGCCACCGCTGTCGGTAACGATGCTCAAGCGACAGGTAATAATGCGACGTCACTTGGGGCCGGGGCCAACGCCTCGCAGAACTTCAGCATCGCCATTGGCGGTGATAGCACTGACCAGGACTTTAACGGAGCGCAGGCGACGGGTGTGAGTGCTATAGCGATCGGTGCGGACGCCCAGACCAACTCCGCCGATGCCATTGCCATCGGCGGCGGCGCGAGCAGCACTAGCGATCGTGCCATCGCCCTCGGAAGTTCCGCGGGGGTAGCGACCGGCGGAAACGCCGCAGTCGCGATTGGAAGCAGTGCCGATGTTGGGATGGGTGCCTTCTCTGCGATCGCTATTGGCGATGGCGCTGGTGCGGATGGTTCGGAATCTATCGCCGTTGGTGAGTTGAGCTCCGCGAGCGCGCAAGGCGCAATTGCCATCGGTGGCGACTCAAGCGCCGAACACGAAGGCGCTACTGCTGGCGGAATCGACGCGATTGCCCTGGGGTCGAATTCCAGTGCCAGCACCGATAACAGCATCTCGGTTGGAGCCCGCTCGGCGGCCTCGGGCGCAGCCTCTATTGCCATTGGCGGTGATCTCGATGCGACGGATATGGAGACGGACGGCGCGCAGGCGACAGGGCTTGGCTCGGTAGCGTTGGGTGCGGATGCGATTGCGGGCGGCGCAATGGCCAACGCAGGGGCCACCGCGATTGGAGCCTCCAGCAGCGCGCAAGGCATTGACGCCTCAGCGCTGGGACGCGGGGCCAATGCAACGGCCCAAAACGCAACAGCTTTGG
>CAKZUS010000337.1 GCA_937921805.1 uncultured Granulosicoccaceae bacterium | reverse complement strand
GAAGTAGGCAGATTCTGCCTAACACGACAACCTCCCACCATTTCAAGAAAAATCGACGACTGAGCACCAGCATCTATCCACTTTGCCATATTAGCTGCTCTCATTTTTTGCTTTGGTGTATTTTCAAAGTCCATTTTTCTTGGCTGGGATGGGCGTTTGAGCTGGGCTTGTAGAGGAGTATACGCCTTGGTTTCGGGGTGACTCAAGAAAAGTCAGAGCAAATGACTCAGCCCCTGGGCCATACAGCACTCGCTGCCAGCATTGTTGACGAGCGGTGGTAGTCTTGCGGTGCAAGACACGATAATGACCAATGATAATGAGGAGAGAGAGCATGCGTTCGAGCGCGAGAGTGGTGGTGATTGGCGGGGGGATTGCGGGGTGTTCTACCCTCTATCACCTCACTCAAGAAGGCTGGACGGATGTGTTGTTGCTGGAGCGGGACGAGCTTACTTCGGGGTCTACCTGGCATGCGGCGGCGCAGGTGACCCAGTTTGGCGGCAATCAGACCATGATCGGTCTCAAGCGGCACAGCATTGATCTGTATCGACAACTGGCTGCTGACGCGGAGCATCCGTTTGATTATCACATCACTGGCGGCATGCGCACGGCCTATACCCAAGACCAGCTCGATACCTACCACCACCATGTGAGCGTGGCGCGTGGCATGGGGGTAGAGATGGAAGTGATCGACGCAGCGGAGGCGGGGCGGCGGCACCCTCTGTTGGCGACACAGGGCATGCTTGGTGCTTGGTGGGATCCTCTCGATGGTTATATTGATCCGGCGGGCATTACGTTTGCATTGGCGCGAAAAGCCCGTGAAGCGGGTGCTGAAGTGGTGCGCTCGGCGCCGGTAACGGATATTCGGCGAACACCCAGCGGGGAGTTTGTTGTGTGTACGCCGCAGGGCGAGATTGTGTGCGAGAAAGTGGTTAATGCGACTGGCTATCGGGTCAATGAGGTGGGCGCTATGCTCGGGGTGAGCCACCCGGTCACGTCGATGGAGCATATGTATTTCCTCACAGAGCCGATGGCAGAGATCCAGGCGCTGGACTACAAAGTGCCGGTGATTCGAGATCCGGGCGATGATTTTTATAGCCGCCAAGAGAAGCAGGGTCTGCTGGTGGGGGTGTATGAGCAAGGCTGTAAGACTTTTGGCATGGACGGTGTTGATCCCGATTTTACGCGTGCGCTGTGCCCGTCTGATTTGGATCGTTGTCTCGATAATATGGAGCGCATTTTCGAGCGCATGCCCGCCTTGCAAAACACCGGTATTCACACGGTGATCAACGGCCCGATTACCTATACGATTGATGGCCTGCCTTTGGTGGGACAGGTGCCGGGAATACGCGATGCGTATTGCATTATTGGTTTGCGTGCCGGAATTGGCGAGGGCGGTGGGCACGGCAAATTACTCGCCCAGCAAATCGTGCACGGCGATTGTGAATGGGACGCGTGGTGCTTTGATCCTCGGCGCTTTACCCAATACGCCAACACCGAACACACCTGCCTGAAAGCCATCGAAGACTACCAAAACGAATTCCACTATCACCTGCCGCACGAACAGCGCCCTGCCGCGCGCCTCGCACGTACTACGCCGCTGTATGCCGCGCTGGACCAGCAGGCGGCACAGTGGGGCGTGGTCGCAGGATGGGAGCGGGCTTTGTACTTTGACTCCACGGTGCAAGACGTGGCGGGTTTTCGGTTTAATGCGACCCACGACGTGGTCGCGCGTGAAGTGGCTGCGGTGCGCGACGCTGTGGGGCTGATGGAGGTCTCGGGCTTTAACCGCTATGACATCATTGGCGCTGGCGCGGAGGCCTTGTTGCAGCGCTTGGTCTGTGGAGCGATTCCTCGCGAGATCGGTCGGGTGAGCTTGTGTTATTTGCTCAACGATAACGGGCATATTCTCAGTGAAGCGACGATAGCCAAGCTTGGCGATGAGCACTATCTCTACGGCTCGGCAGCGGCGGCGGAGTGGCACGACCGCGACTGGCTCCGCCAACACGCGCCCGAGGGCGTGCATATACTCGAACAAACTGAACACCACACCCCCTTGGTGCTGGCCGGTCCGCGTGCTATTGATGTCCTACAGAGCCTGTGTTCGCGCGCCTCGCAACGCGAAGCCTGGGCTGCGCTGCGCCCGATGCGCTGCGCCCCGATGACAATCGGCCACGCGGAGCTATTGGCGATGCGCGTGAGCTACTCAGGGGAGCGGGCGTATGAGCTGCACATTCCTAACTCCCGCCTGTATCTGATTTGGAAGCTCTTAAGCGAAGCCGGAGAGGCTTTTGGCATGCAGCCGTTTGGGCTGTACGCTGCCGAGTCGATGCGCCTGGAGAAGGGCTATCGGCACTGGAAAGCGGACCTGATCTATGAGCACAACCCGATGGAAGCGGGCATTGATCGCTTTGTCAAAATGGACAAAGAGTTTGTGGGCAAAGCCGCGCTAGAGGCGGAGCTGCAGCGCGGCGCGCGGCAGCAGTTTGTTGTGATGACGGTGGAGTGCAGCCTGGGGCCTGCGCATGCGGGCGACAGTGTGATGATCGAGGGGCAGGTAGTGGGGAGTGT